>JAYSCA010000068.1:0-9071 GCA_041915165.1 Ideonella sp. | reverse complement strand
TCGGAAGACCTGGGCGCGTTCTACCTGGATGTGCTGAAGGACCGGCTCTACACCAGCGCGCCCAAGAGCCTGGCCCGCCGCTCGGCCCAGACCGCGCTGTGGCAGATCACGCACGCGATGCTGCGCTGGATGGCGCCCTTCCTCAGCTTCACCGCGGAAGAAGCCTGGCCGATCGTCGCCGGGGCCAAGACCCAGGGCTCGATCTTCTTCGAGACCTTCTGGAAGTTCACGACGCCGGACGAGGGTCTGCTGGCCAAGTGGGGCCGCATCCGCGCCATCCGCGAGCTGGCCAACAAGGAGATCGAAGCCGTGCGCACGGCCGGTGCCGTGGGCGCCTCGCTGCAGGCCACGCTGACGATCACCGCCGGTGCCGACGACGCGGCCCTGCTGCGCTCGCTGGGCGAGGACCTGAAGTTCGTCACCATCACCTCGGCGGTGACGGTGGTGGACGGCGCCGAGCTGGCCGTCACGGTCACGCCCAGCACCGCCGCCAAATGCGAACGCTGCTGGCACTACCGTGAGGACGTGGGCAGCGACGCCGCCCATCCGACACTGTGCGGCCGCTGCAGCAGCAACCTCTACGGCGCGGGCGAAACCCGCACCGTGGCCTGAGCGGAGCGCGCATGGCACGCAGTCCACGCAAATCCGCCAGCAACAGCGGCAGCACCAACCTGTGGGTCTGGCTGGGCCTGGCCGTGGCGGTGATCCTGCTCGACCAGTTCAGCAAGACGCTGATCCTCGGCTTCTTCCAGCCGGGCGACAGCCACACCGTCACCTCGTTCTTCAACGTCGTGCGGGTGCACAACACCGGGGCCGCGTTCTCGTTCCTGGCCGGCGCCTCGGGCTGGCAGCGCTGGTTCTTCATCGGACTGGGCGTGGCTGCCTCCGGCTTCATTGTCTGGATGCTGCGCCGCCATCCCGGCCAGACCCTGTTCTGCTTCGCGATCAGCATGATCCTGGGCGGCGCGCTGGGCAATGTGATCGACCGGGTGATCCACGGCTATGTGGTGGACTTCATCCAGGTCCACTACGCCGGGCGCTATTTCCCGTCCTTCAACCTGGCCGACAGCGCCATCACGCTGGGCGCGATCTGCCTGGTGCTCGACGAACTGCGTCGGGTGCGCAAGGGCTGAGCCGCCTCGACCGCGGGGCCCAACGGTAGACTGAGCCCATGCTGCTCGACACGATCGACACCGCCCGCGATTTCGGGCGGCTGAAGAACATCGCCGGCGTGCTGATCCGGCACGGTCTGGGGGACCTGGTGCGCCGCCTGGGCCTGGCCGACACGCTGGACCGCGCCGGCCACCGCCTGCACTGGGAAGGCGCCGCCGACCTGGCCCGCCTGCCGCCCCCGGTGCAACTGCGCAAGGCCCTGGAAGAACTGGGGCCCACCTTCGTCAAGCTGGGCCAGATCCTGGCCGGCCGCGCCGACCTGCTGGATGCCGAGTGGATCCATGAGCTGGAGCAGCTGCACAGCCAGGTGCCCGCACTGCCGCTGGACCAACTGCGGCCCCAGCTGGTGCAGGACCTGGGCGGTGAGCCCGAGGACGTGTTTGCCAGCTTCGACGTCGAGCCGCTGGCCGCCGCGTCGATCGCCCAGGTGCACCGCGCCACGCTGAAGGACGGCACCGAGGTCATCGTCAAGATCCGGCGACCCGGCATCGAGACCATCATCGAATCCGACCTGCGGCTGCTGGAGCGCTTTGCCGGCATGGCCGAGAAGCAGGTGCCGGCCCTCAAGCCGTACCGGCCGCAAAACCTGGTGCGGGAATTCGGCCGCTCGCTGCGCCGCGAGCTGGACCTGGCCGCCGAGTGCCACAACGCCGAGCGCATTGCCACCAACCTGCTGCCGCTGGGCTTCGTGGTGATCCCCACCGTCCACTGGGAATACACCAGCGCCCGGCTGAACGTGCAAAGCCGCATCCTGGGCGTGCCCGGCACCGACCTGGACCGGGTGGCCCGCGAGGGCATGGACAAGGTGCTACTGGCCCGCCGCGGCGCCCAGGCCGTGCTGAAGATGATCGTCGAGGACGGCTTCTTCCACGCCGACCCGCACCCCGGCAACGTCTTCTACCTGCCCGAGAACCGGCTGGCCTTCATCGACTTCGGCATGGTGGGCCGGCTCTCCGCCCGTCGGCGCGAGGAGCTGCTGCAGTTGCTGCTGGGCCTGGTGCAACGCCGCCCGCAGGCCGTCGCCGATGTGCTGATGGACTGGGCCGGTGCCGATGCCAACGTGCAGCTGGTGCAGCTGGAAGCCGAGATCGAGGACTTCGTCGACCAGTACCACGGCACGCCCCTGGCCCAGCTGAGCCTGGGCGGGATGCTGTCGGACGTGACGGCCATCCTGCGCGAACACAGCCTGGCCCTGCCCTCGGACCTCGCCCTGCTGATCAAGGCCTTCATCTCGCTGGAAGGCATGGGCCGGGCGCTGGACCCGGGGTTCCACATGGCCGAGGAAGCCCTGCCGATGCTGCGCCAAGTGGTGCGCGCCCGCTACCAGCCCAAGGCGCTGGCCAGCCGGGGTCTGCAGTCCCTGCAGCGGGTGCTGCAACTGGCCGAACAGCTGCCGCACGACATTTCGCGCCTGCTGCGGGCGGCCCGGCGCGGCCAGCTCAACATCAACATTGAGGTGCAGTCGCTGCAGCGCGTGGGCGATCAATTGGACCGGGCGGCCAGCCGGCTGTCGGTCTCGCTGGTGATCGCCGCACTGATCATCGGCTCCTCCATCGTCATGACGGTGAATGGCGGCCCGCACCTGCTGGGCCTGCCGGCTTTCGGGCTGATGGGCTTCGTCGGCTCGATCTTCGGCGCGCTGTGGCTGGTGCGCTCCATCATCCGCAGCCGGCGCCACCTGGACGAGTGAGCCCGCCCCGCCGATGACGCATCCGGCATCCGGGTTGGCGCGGACAGGGCTGCTCCCCTCCCCACATGGCCCCGGCGGGGTTTAGGGTGCGGGCAGAGGAGGGTTTGCCCATGTCCCAGGTGTCTCCCCATCCCGGTGCAGCCTACGACCGCCCGACCAGCGCCGCCTCAGACGGCAGCGTGCCGGTCCTGCGCCCCCTGCCGTTGAGCGCCCCGTTTCGCTGGCTGCTGATGGGCTGGCGCGATTTCAACGAGTGCCCGGCCATCGGCCTGTTCTACGGCACCGCCTTCATGGCGATGGGCTGGCTGCTGCTGTCGGTCTTCCACCATGCGCCGGCCTACACACTGGCCCTGTCGGCCGGCTTTCTGTTGCTGGGCCCCTGTCTCTGCCTGGGGCTGTACCAGGCCAGCCGGGCCCTGCACCAGGGGGAAACGCCGGACCTGGGCCGCTCGCTGCTGGCCTGGGAGACGCGCACCGGGCAGCTGGCCATCTTCGGCTTCGTGCTGCTGATCCTGGAGATGCTGTGGGGGCGCGCGTCGCTGATCGTCTTCGCCGTCAGCTTCGATGGCATGCCGGACTTCAAAGGCTCGCTGCTGGCCCTGCTGGAGCGGGAAAACCTGGAGTTCGCGCTGACCTATCTGTCAGTGGCCGCGGTGTTCGGCGGGCTGATCTTCTCGGTCAGCGCGGTGTCGATCCCAATGCTGCTCGACCGCGACACCGACGCCGTCACCGCCGGCCTGACCAGCCTGCGCCTGGTGCTGGGCCAGCCGCTGGTCATGCTGCTGTGGGCGCTGCTGCTGGTGCTGCTGGTGGCGCTGGCCATGCTGCCCTGGTTTGCCGGCCTGCTGGTGGTGGCGCCGGTGCTGGGCCATGCCAGCTGGCACGCCTACCGCGAAGCCGTGCTGCCCGAGGCCGAGGACGACGGTTCGGCCGACCTCGACTGAGCGGAGTCCCCGCCCGCACAGGGCTTGCGGCAAGATGGCGGGATGGATCTCTCCCCCGATGCCCCCTGCCCCTGTGCCCGGCCCGACCCGCAACGCCGTGGCCAGCCCTTGAGCTATGGCGCCTGCTGTGGCCGCTGGCACCATGGCCCGCAGCAGCTGCAGGCCCCGGACGCCGAGAGCCTGATGCGCTCGCGCTACAGCGCCTTTGTGCTGGGTCTGCACGACTACCTGCTGGCCACCTGGCACCCCGACACCCGCCCCGCCACGCTGGACCCGGACGAGCCCGGCCTGCGCTGGCTGGGCCTGGAGGTGCGCCGGCATGTCGCCCAGGATGCGGACCACGCGATGGTGGAGTTCGTCGCCCGCTGCAAGCTGGGCGGGCGCGCCCAGCGCCTTCATGAATGCAGCCGCTTTGTGCGGGACGCGCAAGGCCACTGGCTGTACCTGGACGGCGAGTTCCGCGACTGAATGCAGACGTTCCCCGTCCCCATCCACCACCAGGACGAACACCTGCTGATCGTCCACAAGCCCGCCGGCCTGCTGGTGCACCGCACAGCCCTGGACCGCCACGAACACGACAGCCTGCTGGACCGCCTGCGTGAGTGGCTGCCACCTGCGGACGCCGCCGGGCTGGCACCCGCCCACCGGCTGGACAAGGGCACCTCCGGTCTGCTGATCTTCACCCGCCATGCGGAGGCCTCGCGCCAGATGGGGCGGCTGTTTGACCAGGGGCGGGTGCACAAGCGCTATCTGGCCCTGGTGCGGGGCTGGCCGGCGCCGACCGGCGCCTGCGACCACCCCCTGGCCCGCGACCCGGAACGCCCCAGCCAAGGCCAGGTGCACTTGCCCGCCGCGACCCGCTACCGGCGCCTGGCCCGGGTGGAATGGCCGCTGAGCGTCGACCCTCGCTTTCCAACCGCCCGCTATGCCTTGATGGAGGCCGAACCGCTGACCGGCCGACGCCACCAGATCCGTCGCCACTTCAAGCACCTGGCCCATCCACTGGTGGGTGACGCCACCCACGGCAAAGGCCCCCACAACCGGGCGGTGGCCGCCTGGACCGGCACCACCCGCCTCTGGCTGCTGGCCCACCACCTGAGCCTGCCGCACCCGATCCACGGGCATCCGATCTCGTGCCAGGCCCAACCCGAGCCCGAATGGCCCGCGCTGCTGCAGCGTGGCCACTGGCTGGCCGACGACCCCAGCGGGCTGGTGCCACTGCTGTCCCCCACCGGCTGCTGAAGCCCGGCCTGGGCCGGGGGCCATCGGCTTGTGTGCCCCGCCTCGCCCCCACTCAGCGCGACAATGCGGACCCCGCTCATCGCGCCCCGCCCGCGCCCTCTGCGTGCGCCCGTGCGGCGCCCACCCCATTCATGCAAAACGGATTGCTCGCCGCTGCCCTGGCCTATGTCATCTGGGGCCTGTTCCCGCTTTACTTCCACCAGCTGACCCGACTGGGCGCCTTCGAGCTGGTACTGCACCGCACCGTCTGGTCCCTCTGCTTCCTGCTGGGTGTATTGGCCTGGCGGCGGCAATGGCGCTGGCTGGGCCAGGCGCTGCGCCAGCCCCGCTTGCTGGGCCTGTACGCTGCCAGCGCCGCGCTGCTGTCGGTCAACTGGCTGATCTACGTCTGGGCCGTCAACAACGGCCATGTGTTGGAAGCCAGCCTGGGCTACTTCATCAACCCTCTGGTCAATGTGCTGCTGGGCGTGCTGGTGCTGCGCGAACGCCCCCGCCCGCTGCAATGGCTGGCCCTGAGCCTGGCCGCCGCCGGCGTGGTGTGGATGGCCTGGCGCACCGGTGCGCCCCCCTGGGTGGCGCTGTCCCTGGCGTTGAGCTTCGGGCTTTACGGCCTGATCAAGAAGACCGCGCCACTGGAGGCGTTTGAAGGCCTCACCTTCGAGACCCTGCTGCTGGCACTGGCGGCTGCGCCGCTGCTGATCGGCTGGGACCTGACCGGACACAGCAACATGACCGGTGCCCCCGTCTCGCAATGGATCTGGCTGCTGCTGGCCGGCCCGCTGACCGCCATTCCCCTGCTGCTGTTCGGCCACGGCGCCCGCCGGATCCCCCTGGGCACCCTGGGCCTGCTGCAGTACATCAGCCCCTCGCTGCAGTTCCTGCTGGGGGTCTGGCTGTTCCACGAACCCCTGCAACCTGAGCGCCTGACCGGCTTCGCGCTGATCTGGCTGGCCCTGCTGCTCTACAGCGGCGAGACCCTGTGGCGCGCCCGCCTGACCGCCCCACGTGCCGCTTGAACGCGGTGCAGACGCCAAAAGCATGGTATAGTGATTGGCTTCTGGGGACGTAGCTCAGCTGGGAGAGCGTCGCGTTCGCAATGCGAAGGTCGGGAGTTCGATCCTCCTCGTCTCCACCAAAATACAAAGGGCTGCACCGCAAGGTTGCGGCCCTTTTTGTTGGCCCCTGGGCGACTTCACCGGACACAGGCATGAAGACAGGCATGACAGTTCTGGCGCGGCAAGCCGCAACGCTCGTTCTGGCCGTCGCGGCAGACACCTGCTGGGCCCAGTACAAGTGCACCGGGCCGGACGGCCGGGTGTCCTTTCAGCAACTGCCCTGCCCCGCCAGCGCGTCAGCCCAGAAGCTGACCATCAAGCCCGCGGCGGGAGCGACCGTCGACGCCGGACCTGCGGCACAGCCTGCTTCCGGCACCTCGGAGATGCAATGGGTTCGCGGCATGGAGCGCGAGAGAAAGATCAAAGAGCAGCAACAGCGCATTGCCGATGCGCAGGCCACCATTGACCGCCGCAACCGTCAGATGCAGCAGGAAATGGCTGCGATCCGGGATCAGAAGACTCTGGCCAAGAACAACCTGGCTGGCGCCACCTGGGAACAGAGCCTCAGCACGGAAATGCAGGCCGTGGCCGCCAAGTACCAGGCACTCAACGAAGCGGACCAGGCCCGCATCCGACAGATGCAGTTCGAACTCGAGCAGATGCAACGGGCGCCGTAGCCTGGCGAGGCCAGTGCCGATGCCCTCAAACAGAAAAGCCCTGAGTGATGGTTCACTCAGGGCTTTGTCGTTTGGCACACCGAGGTGTGCGGGTAAGTGGTGGAGCCGGGGGGAATTGAACCCCCGTCCGCAAGCCATCGCCAGGTAGATCTACATGTTTAGCTGACTGATTTGGTTCTCATGCCCCCGGTCGCGCAGCAGCACGCTACCGGATGCACCAGCCACTTGATCTCGTTCCCTGGCCCATGGCCAACCGGGGAACCAGCCCATGTGAATGACTTCTCAGCGCTTGCCTTGCGGCTCACGCCCGGCCCATGGGCCAACCGTTGAGAAGCTCACCGGTGTTAAGCGGCGAGAGCGAAACGTTCGTCGTTCGCAGTTACTTTGTTCCAGTGTTTTTACGAGCGAACTGGTGCTCGACATGCACTATCCCAACTCCGCACCCACGTCGAAACCAGGTCGGCCCCAGGATGAACCGTAGTTTAGGCCAGATTCAGCCACTTCAAGAGGGCATCTGGTGTTTCGATGATCAAATCGGCGCCCCAGTCGGTCACGCAAGCGTCATGCCCCAGGTAGCCCCAGGTGACCGCCACCGTGCGCATGCCCGCCGCCTGCCCGGCCTGCACATCCCGCAGATCGTCACCGACATAGACGCATTGCGCCGCCGGCACGCCCAGTTGGGCCGCGGCCGCCAGCAACGGCGCCGGATGGGGTTTGGCATGCGGGGTGGTGTCGCCACACACCAGGGTGCCCGTCCGGGCCCGCAGACCCAGCCCGGCCACCACCGGCTCCGCATAGCGGGTGGCCTTGTTGGTCACGATGCCCCAGGGCATGTTCTGGGCTTCCAGCGCGGACAGCAGCCGGTCCGACTGGGCAAACACCTGCGTCTCCCCCAGCAACTGCCCCTGGTATTCAGCCAGAAAGGCTTCCTTCAGCGCCTCGAAGCCATCGTCCCCCGGGGCCAGCCCGAAGCCGGCCCCGACCATGCCCCGTGCACCACTGCCCACCAGCGGGCGCAAGGCTTCATAGGGCAGCGGCGCCAGGCCTCCGCGCTGACGCAGGCGGTTCAGCGCGGCAGCCAGATCGGGCGCGCTGTCGATCAAGGTGCCGTCCAGGTCGAACAGCACCGCGGCGCAGGCGCTCATACCGGACGGCGGCAAGCCACCAGGTAGTTGACGGAGGTGTCCGAGGACAGCCAGTAGCGCTGCGTCACCGGGTTGTATTCCATGCCCTTGAAGCCTTCGACCGACAGGCCGGCCGCGCGGATGTGGGCAGCCAGTTCACTCGGCTTGATGAAGCGCGCGTACTCGTGCGTGCCCTTGGGCAGGAGCTTGAGCACATGCTCGGCACCGACGATGGCAAACAGAAAGGACTTCAGGTTGCGGTTGAGGGTGGAGAAAAACACCCAGCCCCCGGGGCGGACCAGGGTGGCGCAGGCTTTGACGACCGAGGCGGGGTCCGGCACATGCTCCAGCATCTCCATGCAGGTGACCACATCGAAACTGGCGGGGCGTTCCGCCGCCAGATCCTCGACCGCCACCTCGCGGTAATCCAGCTGGGCCACGCCGGCCTCCAGGGCGTGCAGTTGCGCCACCTTCAAGGGCTTGGTGGACAGGTCGATGCCCAGCACCTTGGCCTTGCGGCGGGCCATCGACTCCGCCAGGATGCCGCCACCACAGCCCACGTCCAGCACCTCGGCATCTTCCAGCTTGGCCTGGGCGGCAATCCAGTCCAGCCGCAAGGGGTTGATCTGATGCAGCGGCGCGAACTCGCCTTCGGCATCCCACCAGCGATGGGCCAGTTCACCAAACTTGTCGAGCTCTTGAGGATCAGCGTTCACCATGACGGAATGTTATCTGCAGTGGCCATAAAAAAACCCCGCCGAAGCGGGGTTCTGTGAGCAAACAGCCGAGGCTGATTACTTCGAGCGGGTACCCACCACTTCGATTTCCACGCGGCGGTTCTTGGCGCGGCCTTCGGCGGTCTTGTTCGAAGCCACGGGCTGCTTTTCGCCCTTGCCTTCGGTGTACACGCGGGTCTTTTCGATGCCCTTGCTCACCAGGTAAGCCTTCACGGACTCGGCGCGACGCACCGACAGCTTCTGGTTGTAGGCGTCGGAACCCACGCTGTCGGTGTGGCCGACGGCGATGATGACTTCCAGGTTCATGCCGGTGGTCTTGGAGACCAGGTCATCCAGCTTTTCCTTGGCGGCCGGCTTCAGGGTCGACTTGTCGAAGTCGAAGAAGGTGTCGGCAGCGTAGGTGACCTTTTCGCTGGTCGGGGCAGCGGG
>JAYSCA010000067.1:0-9153 GCA_041915165.1 Ideonella sp. | reverse complement strand
CATGCGCACGACGGCCCGCACGCGCAGCTGTTGCGGGCGGCCGCCTTGCGGGCGCACCAGCGGATCGCGCCACTGGTGGCCGGCGGCGCCGTGGCAGGCAACACCGATGGGCTGTGGCGCGGTGGCGGCCAAGCCGCCGATTGGGCGACCCTGAACGCGGCCCTGCAGACCCAGGGTCTGCCAGAACGCTATGTGCAGCCGATGTCGGCCGAGGCCGCGACCCCGCAGCTGGGCCTGGCCCCCAGCGGCCCCGGCTGGTGGTATCCAGAAGGCGGCTGGGCCTGCCCGGCCGATCTGGTGCGGGCTTGGCTGACCACGCCGGGCATCAGCGTGCGCGCCGCTCAGGCGGTGCAGGCGCTGACCCCGCGCGAGGGCGGCGGCTGGCTGGCCCGGGATGCCGACGGCCAGCCGCTGGCCGACGCGGACGTGGTGGTGGTGGCCGGGGCCGCCGACGGGCTGGCGCTGCTGCGCCCCTGGACCGAGGTGGACGATTGGCCGCACCGGCAGAGCCGGGGCCAGGTGAGCCAGCTGGCCGCCCCCTTGGCCGAGACGCTGGGCCTGCCCAGCCCGCAGCACCCGCTGGCCAGCGGCGGCTACCTGATTGGGCTGCCCGCCGCCTCCGGCGGGGGCCTGCTGTGCGGCGCCACCAATCAGCCGGGCGACCCGGACCCAACACTGCGTCTGGCCGACCACCAGGCCAACCTCGAACAGTTGAGCCGTCTGCTGGTGCGTCCCGCGGTACACATGGAGCCTGCCCAGCATGAGGCCCTGCTGGCCCGCGCGATGGCAGCCGGTCAGCTGACCGGCCGCGTGGGCTGGCGCCTGGCCTGCGAGGACCGGCTGCCGCTGGTGGGCCCGGTGCCCGCGCCGGCGGCGCGGCGGGCCGGCGCACGGCGGCAGGAACAGCCCCGCATGGTGCCGCGGGTGCCGGGCCTGTACGTGCTGAGCGCCCTGGGCTCGCGCGGCATCACGCTGGCGCCGCTGCTGGGCGAGGTGCTGGCCGCCTGGATCACCGGCGCCCCGGTGCCGCTGCCCTCCAGCCTGATGGATGCGATCGACCCGGCACGCTTCATTGCGCGGGCAGCCCGTTCGGCAAGCCGACCCGCGAAGGACTGAGCCTGCCCCGGGCGCGGATCAGAAGTTCAGCGTGCGCACGCCCGCCGGGGTGCCCAGCAGGCAGACCTTGGCCTTGTGCCGGCCGAAGATGCCGACAGTGACCACGCCGGGCCACTGGTTGACCTCGGTCTCCATCGCCAGCGGGTCGCTGATCTTCAGCCCGCGCACGTCGACGATGATGTTGCCGTTGTCGGTGGTCACGCCGGCACGCACGCTGGCCTGGCCGCCGTAGACGCTGGCGAAGCGGCGCATCACCTGGGCCGCCGCCATCGGGATCACCTCCACCGGCAGTGGGAAGGCGCCCAGCACGTCCACCAGCTTCGATTCGTCGACAATGCAGACGAAGCGATCGGCCAGGTCGGCGACGATCTTCTCGCGCGTCAGCGCCGCGCCGCCGCCCTTGATCATGAAGCCCTGGTGGTCGATCTCGTCGGCGCCGTCGATGTAGACCGGAATCGACTCAACGGTGTTCGAATCCAGCACCGGAATGCCAAGGGCCTGCAGGCGCTCGGTGCTCTTGACCGAACTGGACACCGCGCCGCGGATCCGGTCCTTCATCGTCGCCAGCGCGTCGATGAAGCAGTTGACGGTGGAGCCGGTGCCCACGCCCACGATGGCGCCAGGCACCACATGGGCCAGCGCCGCCTGCCCGACCAGGGCCTTCAGTTCGTCTTGCGTCATGGGCGGATTATCGCTGCTGCCCATCTGGGACAATTCGTGGCATGTCCCTGATTCCCTACGCCCTCTCCCGCACCGCCCTGTTCAGTCTGGATGCGGAAACCGCCCACGAAGTGACCATCGACACCCTGGCCCGGCTGCAGAACACGCCGGCCCAGTGCCTGTGGTCCCAGAAACGGGTGGACGACCCGGTGACGGTGGCCGGTCTGCGCTTTCCCAACCGCATCGGCTTGGCCGCGGGCCTGGACAAGAACGGCCGCGCCATCGACGGCTTCGGTGCCATGGGCTTCGGCTTCGTCGAAGTGGGCACCGTCACGCCCAAGGCGCAGCCCGGCAACCCCAAGCCGCGCATGTTCCGCCTGCCCTCGGCCGAGGCCCTGATCAACCGCATGGGCTTCAACAACGACGGGCTGGACGCCTTCGTGGCCAACGTGCAGCGCTCGCGCAGCTTCCGCAAGAAGGGCGGCATCCTGGGCCTGAACATCGGCAAGAACGCGGCCACGCCGATCGAGAACGCGGTCGACGACTACCTGATCGCGCTGGCCGGGGTCTATCCGCACGCCGATTACGTCACGGTCAACATCTCCAGCCCCAACACCAAGAACCTGCGCTCGCTGCAGAGCGACGAGGCGCTGGACGCCCTGCTGGGCGCGTTGACGGCCCGCCAGCGCGAGCTGATGGCCCAGCACCAGCGCCGGGTGCCGCTGTTCCTGAAGATCGCGCCGGACCTGGACGAGGCGCAGATCGCCGTCATCGCCGCGACGCTGCAAAAGCACCACCTGGATGGCGTGATCGCCACCAACACCACGCTCAGCCGCGAGGCGGTCAAGGGCCTGCGCCATGCCGAGGAAACCGGCGGCCTGTCCGGGCGGCCGGTGCAGGAGGCCAGCAACAAGGTGATCCGCGCGCTGCGCAGTCACCTGGGCCCGAACTTCCCGATCATCGGTGCCGGTGGCGTGATGAGCGGTGCCGACGCCTGCGCCAAGCTGGTCGCCGGCGCGGACCTGGTGCAGGTCTACACCGGCCTCATCTACCGTGGGCCGGCCCTGGTGCCCGAAGCGGCCCAGGCCATGGCGGCCCAGGCCTGAACCGGGACGACACTCACACCGCCAGGAAGGTCCGGCGGTAGTGCAGCAGCTCGTCGATGGACTCGTGGATGTCGGCCAGCGCGGTGTGCTTGTTGGCCTTCACCAGGCCTTCCAGCGCGGCCGGCTTCCAGCGGCGGGCCAGCTCCTTGAGGGTGCTGACGTCCAGGTTGCGGTAGTGGAAGAAGGCCTCCAGGCCCTTCATGGTGTTGGCCATGAAGCGCCGGTCCTGGCAGATCGAGTTGCCGCACATCGGGCTCTTGCCGGCCGGCACATAGGCCGACAGGAACTCGATCATGCGGGCCTCGGCCTCGGCCTCGTCGATGGTGGAGGCCTTGACGCGGTCGATCAGGCCGCTCTTGCCGTGGGTGCCCTTGTTCCAGGCGTCCATCGCGTCCAGGGCGGCGTCGCTCTGGTGGATCGCGAACACCGGGCCCTCGACCCGCACCGTCAGCAACGGGTCGGTCACGATCACCGCGATCTCGATGATGCGGTCGGACTCCGGCTTCAACCCGGTCATTTCCAGGTCGATCCAGATCAGGTTGTTCTCATGCTTGGTCAGCGTGGTCTCGGTCATGGCTTTCACTCAATCGATGCTGCCGGCATTGTCCGACAACATACACTGCCGCCCCATGCAAGCCATTCACGTCTCGCTGGCGCTTTGCGCCGCGCTGCTGCTGTCGCTGGGGGTCAAGCTCTGGCTGGCTTCACGGCAGATGCGCCATGTGCACGCCCACCGCAACCAGGTGCCCGCCCCGTTCGACGCCACGATCCCGCTGGACGCCCACCAGCGCGCGGCCGATTACACCATCGCCCGCACCCGCTTTGGCATGCTCAGCGAGAGCTTTGCCACCGCCATGCTGCTGGGCTGGACCCTGCTGGGCGGGCTGGAGACCCTCAACAGCGCGCTGCGTGACACCGTGCTGCCCTGGGGCGGCGCGCTGGTCTACCAGCTGGCCCTGGTCGGCGCCTTCGGCCTGATCAGCGCGGTGCTGGAGCTGCCCTTCGAGTGGTACCGCACCTTCCGCATCGAGCAGCGTTTCGGCTTCAACCGCATGAGCCTCGGCCTGTTCCTGGGCGACCAGCTCAAGGGTCTGCTGGTCGGTGCCCTGGTCGGCCTGCCGCTGCTGGCCGCGGTGCTGTGGGTGATGCAGGCCACCGGCGCCTTCTGGTGGGTCTGGGCCTGGGCCCTGTGGACCGGCTTCATGCTGCTGATGCAGGTGCTCTACCCGACCGTCATCGCCCCCCTGTTCAACCGCTTCACGCCACTGGCCGATGCCGAGCTGGCCAACCGCATCCAGACCCTGATGCAGCGCTGCGGCTTCCAGGCCAAGGGCTTGTTCGTGATGGACGGCAGCCGCCGTTCCGCCCATGGCAACGCCTACTTCGCCGGCATGGGCCGGGCCAAGCGGGTGGTGTTCTTCGACACCCTGCTGGCGCGCCTGCAGCCGCCTGAGGTGGAAGCCGTGCTCGCGCATGAGCTGGGCCACTTCAGCCACCACCACGTGCGCCGACGCATGGCGCTGGTGATCGGCCTGAGCGCGCTGGGTCTGGCGCTGTTGGCCTGGCTGGCCGGACAGACCAGCTTCTACCAGGGGCTGGGCGTGCAGCCCAACCTGATGGCCCCCAACAACGCGCTGGCCCTGCTGCTGTTCATGCTGGCCACGCCGCCCTTCCTGTACTTCGTCGGCCCGCTGATGGCGCAGCTCTCGCGCCGTGACGAATTCCAGGCCGATGCCTACGCCTGCCGGCAGGCCAGCAGCCAGCAACTGGCCGCGGCCCTGCTCAAGCTCTACGAGGACAACGCCTCGACACTGACCCCTGACCCGCTGTACGCGCAGTTCTACTACTCCCACCCGCCCGCGTCCGAGCGCCTGGCGGCCTTGGCCCGCGCATGAGTCGCCCGGCCCGCGCCGGCAAGGCCAAGACCGCCCATGCCACGCTGCAGCAGGCCCTGGTGGTGGGCTCCCACGGCCGCCATGTGGTGATCGAAACAGCCGCGGGTGAGCGCCTGCTGGCCCATCCGCGGGGCAAGAAAAGCGCCGCCGTGGTGGGCGACCGCGTCCGCTGGGCCCCGGCCGGCGATGAGGCGGTGATCGAGGCGCTGGAGCCACGGCGCAACCTGCTGATGCGCCAGGACGAATGGCGCAGCAAGTCCTTTGCCGCCAACCTGGACCAGCTGCTGGTGATGCTGGCCGGCGAACCGATGTTCAGCGAGTCGCAGCTCACCCGCGCGCTGATCGCGGCCGAGGATGCCGGCATCCGCGCCCTGCTGCTGCTCAACAAGGTGGACCTGCCCAGCGCTGCCCTGGCGCGGGAACGGCTGGCCCCTTACCGGGCCATGGGCCTGACGGTGCTGGAAACCTCGCTGAAGGGCCAGCCCGAAGCGGCCCAGGCGCTGCTGGCACCGGTGCTGACCGGACACACCACGCTGGTGCTGGGCCCCAGCGGCATGGGCAAGAGCACGCTGATCAACCTGATGCTGCCGCAGGCCCAGGCCCAGGTGGGCGAAATCTCCCAGGCCCTTAACGCGGGACGACACACCACCACCACCACCACCTGGTACTGGCTGGCGCCGCCCGCCACCGCGCCGGAGGCGGGACCGCGCGGCGCGCTGATCGATTCGCCCGGCTTTCAGGAATTCGGCCTGATGCACATCCCGCCGCAGCGCCTGCCGGAGCTGATGCCAGACCTGCGGGCGGTGCTGCATGGCCCGCAAGGGGCTTGCCGCTTCTACAACTGCACCCACCGGCACGAACCCGGCTGCGCGGTGCGTGCGGCGGTGGAACGCGGCGAGATCAGCCCGCAGCGCTACCGGCTCTACAACGCCCTGTGGGACGAGCTGGCCCGCGGCCAGCAGCCCGGCTGAGCGGGCGGGCTGGAACGCTCAGCCCAGCAGGTTGGCCAGCTTCAGCAGCGCCAGCAGCAGCATCCAGAGGATGACCGAGCGCCACACCAGGCCGACCACGCTGCCCAGGTGACCTAGTTCCGGCGGCAGGCCGGGGGTGGAGCCGGTGGCTTCCGCTTCCTCGGTTTCGACCCCGGCGGAAAAGCTGGCCTCGGCGGCCCGGTCCGGCGTCACGCCCGGCGCGGCGGCACCGCCCAGCTGGACCCCGACGGCCCCCGCGGCGGCGGCCAGGATGATGCCCTCGTTGGCGCGCTTCCACAGGCTGGCATCGCGCCGCCAGCCGGCCACGGCCTCCTCGAAATTGCCAACCACGGCAAAGCCGAAGGCGGTCAGGCGGGCCGGCACATGGTCGATCAGGCCGAACATCCACTGCGAAAAGTCGCGTAGCCGCTCGTTGACGGCCACCCCCATCGAGCGGCACTCGAAGGTCCAGTAGCGGCTGGCGAACTCGGCCATCCGGTAGGCGATCGCCCCGGCCGGGCCCAGGCCGATGGCCGAGAACACCACGTAGCAGAAGAACACGCCGAACACATGGCGGTGGGCGGCCAGCAGCGAATGCTCGATCACGTGGCGCAGCAACTCGGTGCGGGGCAGCTCGCTGACATCCAGGTGGCGCCACTCGGCCAGCAGCTGGCGGGCGTGGTCTTCATCCCCTCGCTCCAGGGCTTCGCGGATGTCCGTGAAGTAGTGGCTGAACTGACGAAAACCCAGAGTCAGGTAGATCGCCAGCACGTCGAAGGCCAGCGCCAGCAGCAGGCTGATGTACTGGATCAGCACGAAGTGGATCAGCGCGGCGATCGCCGCCGGCACCAGCACCGTCACCGCCCAGACGATGCGCGCATGGTGGGGCTGACCGGCGTCGAAGTTGCGCCCGGCCCAACGCACCCAGGACGCCAAGGCGTCATGGACCCAGTTGTCGCGTGGCAGCGGCTTGATCTGCTCCAGCAGCAACGCAAAGAGAACGGCGAAAAAGCTCATCGTCCTCGATGATACCCATGGACACCCCCCTGCCGCGGCCCACAGGTCCTGCGAAAAGGGCCGGACTCGCACGGGCGCAACACCTGGGAGCGTTTCAGCGGGCCAGCAGGTGGTAGAGGTTGCGCAGCATGGCCGCCGTCGCGCCCCAGATGAAGTAATCCCGCCCCTGCGGCGAGCGCCAGGGCATGGACAGGAAACGACGCTCCTGCCCATCGACCGTGAGCTGGTGATGCTGGTGGTGGGCCGGGTCCATCAGAAAGGCCAGCGGCACCTGAAAGACCTCGGCCACCTCGTTGGGCTCAGGCCGCAGTGCCGCCTGCGGTGGCACCAGGGCCACCACCGGGGTGACCAGGAAGCGGGTCACCGTGGCATACGGGGGCATGGGGCCGAGGATCTCCGGCAGGCGCGGGTCCAGGCCGATCTCCTCGCGGGCCTCGCGCAGCGCGGTCGCCACGGCATCGGCATCGCCTGGCTCGGCACGGCCACCGGGAAAGCTCACCTGGCCGGCATGGTGGCGCAGGTGCTCGGTGCGCCGTGTCAGCAGCACCCGCAGCCCATCCGGGTGGGCGACCAGCGGAACCAGCACGCCCGCAGGGGTGGCCGGCCGGTCCTCGCCCCAGGCCACCCAGACGCCATCGCCCCGCAGTGACGGCTCAAGCTGCGCCGCCCCCAGCAACCGGTCACGCAGGAAGTCCGGCGTGAGCCGCGCGGGCGCCAGCGGCGGCAGATCCCGATCGACGCCCACCACGGGAACGGCCCGAGGGTCGCCCAACACGGGGCGCGGCACGGCAACAGGCTTGGTGGGCACGGGAGTCATCTCATCAACAGCTTACGCCAGAACGCAAAAAGGCCGCCCGAAGGTGGCCTCTTCCAGGTCCGGCGCCGCGGTGGGGCGGCTGGCCGGGGTCCGATCAGGACAGCTTTTCCTTGATGCGAGCCGACTTGCCCGAACGCTCGCGCAGGTAGTACAGCTTGGCGCGACGGACATCGCCGCGGCGCTTGACTTCGATCGAGGCGATCAGCGGGCTGTACAGCTGGAACGTACGTTCCACGCCTTCGCCGCTGGAGATCTTGCGCACGATGAAGCTGCTGTTCAGGCCGCGGTTGCGCTTGGCGATCACCACGCCTTCGTAGGCCTGCACGCGCTTGCGGGTACCTTCCACCACGTTCACGCTCACGATGACCGTGTCGCCAGGGGCGAAAGAGGGGATGGTCTTGTTCAGACGAGCAATTTCTTCTTGCTCGAGGGTTTGGATCAGATCCACGAGGTTCTCCTGAAAGATCGTGTCAGCGCCTGGGTTTCGGTGTGCGCGCCGCCGTGCTTAACGCCCGGCAGGGCACTTGATTGGCCTGGCAGAGGATCGAAAGTCGGCCATCATACCACGAGCTTGGCCAGAAAGCGCTCATCGGCCGCATCCAGGGCCCCGCGCGCCCGGGCGGCCGCGATCAGATCGGGACGCCGCTGGGCGGTCAGCGCCAGCGAACGCTCCCGCCGCCAGCGGGCGATCTGTGCATGGTGGCCCGACAACAGCACGCCCGGCACGGCCAGGTCGCCCTCGGGCGTGTGCAGCACCTCGGGGCGGCTGTAGTGCGGGCAGTCGAGCAGGCCATCCTCGAAGCTGTCCTGCTCGTGCGAGCGGGCATCGTGCAGCACGCCCTCCTGCAGACGGGCCACGCCGTCCAGCAAGGCCAGCGCAGGCAGTTCCCCCCCCGACAGCACAAAATCCCCCAGGCTCAACTCCAGGTCCACGTGCCGGTCCAGGAAGCGCTGATCAATGCCTTCGTAACGGCCGCACAGCAGGATGCCGCCTTCGCCACCAGCGAACTCGTGCAGCAGTGCCTGGTCCATGCGGCGCCCGGTCGGGCTGAAGTGGATCACGGGCCCGGCGTTGCCACGGTCGGCCCGCACGGCCGCCAGCGCGCGTTCCAGCGGCTCGACCAGCATCACCATGCCCGGCCCGCCGCCATAGGGCCGGTCGTCGACCCGGCGGTAGTTGTCTTCCGCATGGTCGCGCAGCGGCCACAGGCGAACGTCGACCTGACCGGACGCATAGGCGCGCCGGGTGATGCCCTGCTCAAGGAAGGGACCGAACAGGTCGGGAAACAGGGTGATGACGTCGAAGCGCATGGCAGGCCACGCTCCCGCCCGCGGGCGCAGGCTCAGTAATCCAGGCCCCAGTCCACCACGATGCGGCGGCCCGGCAGATCAACCTGGTCCACATAGGCGGACACGAAAGGGATGAGACGCTCGGCCTCGTCCGGCTTGGCATCGGTGGCCGCGTCGGGGCAGCGCACCCGCAACACGCAGTGCGGGCCGGTGTCGATCAGGTCCTCGACCACGCCCAGCGTGGCACCGTCACGGTTCTCCACACTCAGGCCGATCAGGTC
>JAYSCA010000066.1:0-9192 GCA_041915165.1 Ideonella sp. | reverse complement strand
GCTGGTGGGTGAGGCGGTGGTCAAGAGCGAGCGCTGCTGCGGTGAGTCGGGCACGCTGGCCGTGACCCGGCCGGACATCTCGACCCAGGTGCGCTTCCGCAAGGAAGAAGAAATGCGCAAGGCCGAGGCGACGCTGCGCGCCACCGGCGCGGTGGGCCAGCAGCAGGACCTGAAGATCCTGACCTCCTGCCCCAGCTGTCTGCAGGGCCTGTCGCGCTACGGCGCGGACCTGCAGAACGGTCTGCTGGAGGCCGACTACATCGTCGTTGAGATGGCGCGCAAGATCCTGGGCGCCACCTGGATGGAAGACTACGTCGCCCGCGCCAATGCGGGTGGCATCGAACGGGTGCTGGTGTGATGAAGCAAGCCGGCTGCGAACTGTGTGAGCACCAGGCCACGGCGGCCTGGTCGCTGGTGCATGCGGGCGATCGCCTGCGCGTGGTGCGGGTGCTGGACGCGCCGGAGTTCCCGGCCTTCTACCGCGTGATCTGGAATGACCATGTGGCCGAGATGAGCGACCTGTCCCACGTGGATCGCGCCCACCTGATGGACGCGGTGCTGGCCGTGGAGCATGTGCTGCGCGCCAGCCTGGCGCCGACCAAGATCAACCTGGCCACGCTGGGCAATGTGGTGCCGCACCTGCACTGGCATGTCATCGCCCGCTTCGACTGGGACAGCCACTTCCCGCAGCCGATCTGGGGCAGCCGCCAGCGCACGCCCGAGCCGCCGGCCGCGCAGCGCCTGGCCGTGCCGCTGACCGAACTGGACGACCGGGTGCGCCGCGCCCTGAACGCCTGAGTTTTTTTTCGTTTTCGCATGAGCCAAGTTGCCCCCGAGCCGACCGCGCTGACCCTGCACCAGACCTCCCGCGTGCTGGAGATCGGCTTTGCCGACGGTCAGACCTTTCGCATCCCCTTCGAGCTGCTGCGCGTCTACTCGCCCTCGGCCGAGGTGCAGGGCCATGGCCCCGGGCAGGAGGTGCTGCAGACCGGCAAGCGCAACGTGCTGATCACCGATGTGGCCATGGTCGGTCACTACGCGCTGCAGCCGCGCTTTGACGACGGCCACGAGTCCGGCCTCTACACTTGGGCCTATCTGTACGATCTGGGCGCCCGCCAAGCCGAGCACTGGGCGGCCTACGAGGCTCGGCTGAAGCTGGCCGGCGTCGATCGGGATGCCCCGATGCCGCCCAAGGACGGCCCGTCCTGTCATTCGCATTGATCCGGGAAGCCGGTCGCTTCCCCTTCCATTCCAAGAAAGTGTTCCATGTCGCAGACCCACTTCGGTTTTGAAACCGTGGACGAGGCCGAGAAGGCCGGCAAGGTCAAGGGCGTGTTCGATTCGGTCGCCTCCAAGTACGACCTGATGAACGACTTCATGTCCATGGGCCTGCACCGGGTCTGGAAGGCCTACACGGTGGCGGTGGCCAACCTGAAGGAAGGCGACGTGGTGCTGGACATCGCGGGCGGTACCGGCGATCTGTCGCGCGCCTTCGCCCGCAAGGTCGGCCCGACCGGCACCGTGGTGCACACCGACATCAATGAGGCCATGCTGCGCACCGGCCGCGACCGCCTGCTGGACGAAGGCCTGTCGCTGCCGACCACGATCTGCGACGCCGAGAAGCTGCCCTTCAAGCCGGGCACCTTCGATCTGGTGAGCGTGGCCTTCGGTCTGCGCAACATGACCCACAAGGACCAGGCCCTGGCCGAGATGTGCCGGGTGCTCAGGCCGGGCGGCCGGCTGATGGTGTTGGAGTTCTCCAAGGTGGCCAAGCCGCTGCAGAAGCCCTACGACTGGTACTCCTTCAACATCCTGCCCAAGCTGGGTCAGTGGGTGGCCGGCGACGCCGACAGCTACCGCTACCTGGCCGAGTCGATCCGCATGCACCCGGACCAGGCCACCCTCAAGGCCATGATGAAGACGGTGGGCTTCGGTCATGTGGACGTGCACAACCTGACCGGCGGCGTCGTGGCCCTGCACGTGGGCATCAAGTGCTGAGCTGAATCCCCAGGGCAGGGGGCTGCCGCCCCCGGGAATGCCCTGAGGCCGCGGCATACTGACGGTCTGTCTTGAACGGACCCGAGATGCCACAGATCCTGCTGACCGGCGCCGCCGGCTACATCGCCTCCCACACCTGGCTTGCGCTGCAAGCCGCGGGCTTCGACGTGGTGGGCGTCGATGATTTTTCCAACAGCTCGCCCGAGGTGCTGCGGCGCATCGAGGCCCTGGGCGGTCGCCCGGTGGTCTTCGAGCAGGCCAATGTCTGCGATGCCGCCGCGATGGATGCCATCTTCCAGAAGCACCGCATCGACGCGGTGGTGCATTTCGCGGCCTTCAAGGCCGTGGGCGAGTCGGCCGAGAAGCCGCTGGCCTACTACGCCAACAACATTGGCGGCCTGGTCAACACCCTGCAGGTGATGCAGCGCCACGGCGTGAAGACCTTCGTCTTCAGCTCCAGCGCCACCGTCTACGGCACGCCGGTCTTTCTGCCCTACACCGAGGCCCATCCGCTGGCCGCGATGAACGTCTATGGCCGCACCAAGCTGATGGGCGAGCAGATTCTGCGCGACCTGGAGACGGCTGATCCGTCCTGGGCCATCGCCTGGCTGCGCTACTTCAACCCGGTGGGCGCGCACGAGAGCGGCCAGATGGGCGAGGACCCGCGCGGCGTGCCCAACAACCTGATGCCCTATGTGCAGCAGGTGGCGGTGGGCCGGCGCGAGTTCCTCTCGGTCTTCGGTGGCGATTACGACACCCCGGACGGCACCGGCGTGCGCGACTACCTGCACGTGATGGACCTGGCCGAGGGTCATGTGGCGGCCCTGCGCTACCTGCTGGACGCCCAGCAGGGTTGCACCGTCAACCTGGGCACCGGTGTGGGCTACAGCGTGCTGGACCTGGTGAAGGCCTTTGAGCGGGCCGCCGGCAAGCCCATCCCCTACCAGATCGTGGAGCGCCGCGCGGGCGACCTGCCCAGTTACTACGCCGATGCCACGCTGGCCCGCACCCTGCTGGGCTGGCAGGCACAGCGCAGCCTGGACCAGATGTGCGCCGACAGCTGGCGCTGGCAGCGCCAGAACCCGCAGGGCTACGGCCCCGGCGCCTGAGTCCGCTGGATTGACAGGCCGCAGGGCAGGGCGGAGGGGCCCCCTCCTACAATCGGGGCATGCCCGATCCGATTGCTGCCCTGACCGACCTGGTCCTGCCCGCGCTGACGGCGCGTTTCGTCCTGTTGGCCAACCATGTGCTGGCCTCGGCGCCGGTGGCACCGGCGCGGCTCAAGCCCCATGCCGGCCGCCTGCTTCAGGTCGAGGTGTCGGGTTGGCGCGGCCCGCTGCCGCCGCCCCCGCCGTTGGCGCTGCGCATCACGCCTGCCGGGCTGCTGGAGGCCGCCGATGAGGCCGGCGAGGCCGCCGCGGCGGATCTGCGCCTGTGCGTCGATGCCGGCCACCCGCTGGATGCCGCCCGCCGGCTGGCCGGGGGCGAGCTGCCGCCGGTGCAGATCGAGGGTGATGCCGTCTTTGCCTCCGATGTGAACTGGGTGGTCTCCAACGTGCGCTGGGACATCGCGGCGGACCTGGAACGGGTGATGGGCCCTGGCCTGGCCGAAGGCCTCAGCCAGGCGGGCAGCCAGGCCCTGGGGGTGCTGCGGCAGCTGGTGCAGAGCGTCACTGGCGCGACCCAGCGTCCCTGAGGGAAGCGATTTCCGATGCGGTACTTCACCCGTCTGGTCTTCATCGTCCTCACCCTGCTGCGGCACGGGGTGGATGAGCTGGTGCTCTCCCGGTTCGACCAGCACCGCTGGCTGCGCGCGCTGTCCTGGGTGCTGACCCGCGGCCGGCGCCTGGGCGCGCCGCGCGGCGAGCGCCTGCGCCTGGCGCTGGAAGCCCTGGGCCCGATCTTCATCAAGTTTGGCCAGGTGCTGTCCACCCGGCGCGACCTGGTGCCGCCGGACATTGCCGACGAACTGGCCCGCCTGCAGGACCGGGTGCCGCCGATCCCGGCCGCGCAGGCCCGCCGCCTGATCGAGCAGGGCCTGGGCCAGCCCGTCGAGGCGGTGTTCACCCACTTCGAGAGCGAGGCCGTGGCCAGCGCCTCGATCGCCCAGGTGCACTTCGCGGTGCTGAAGGACGGCCGCGAGGTGGCCGTCAAGGTGCTGCGCCCGGGCATGCTGGACGTCATCGAGGACGACCTGGCCCTGCTGCACACCCTGGCCCGCTGGGTCGAGCGCCTGTCGGCCGATGGCAAGCGCCTGCGCCCGCGCGAGGTGGTGGCCGAGTTCGACGGCTACCTGCACGACGAGCTGGACCTGGTGCGCGAGGCGGCCAACGCCGCCCAGCTGCGGCGCAACATGGCCGACCTGCCGCTGATCCTGGTGCCCGAGATGCACTGGCAGTGGTGCAGCGCCACGGTCATCGTGATGGAGCGGATGAAGGGCATCCCCATCAGCCAGATGGAGCGCCTGCGCGAGGCCGGTGTGGACATCCCGAAGCTGGCGCGCGATGGGGTGACCATCTTCTTTACCCAGGTCTTCCGTGACGGCTTTTTCCACGCCGACATGCACCCGGGCAACATCCAGGTCAGCGTCGATCCGGCCACTTTCGGCCGCTACATCGCGCTGGATTTCGGCATCGTCGGCACCCTGACCCAGGTCGACAAGGAATACCTGGCGCAGAACTTCCTGGCCTTCTTCCGGCGCGACTACCAGCGCGTGGCCGAACTGCATGTGGAAAGCGGCTGGGTGCCGCCCAACACCCGGGTCGATGCGCTGGAGGCGGCGATCCGCGCCGTCTGCGAGCCGCACTTCGACCGGCCGTTGAAGGAAATCTCGCTGGGCCAGGTGCTGATGCGCCTGTTCCAGACCTCGCGCCGCTTCAATGTCGAGATCCAGCCGCAGCTGGTGCTGCTGCAGAAGACACTGCTCAACGTCGAGGGCCTGGGCCGCGAGCTGGACCCGGACCTGGACCTCTGGTCCACCGCCAAGCCCTTCCTGGAACGCTGGATGAACGAGCAGATCGGCTGGCGCGCGCTGGTGCGTCAGCTCAAGGCTGAGGCGCCGCGCTACGCGCAGCTGCTGCCGGAGCTGCCGCGCCTGGTGCACCAGAAGCTGCAGGAGAAAACGGCCGACCTGACGCCGGCACTGCGGGCCCTGCTGCGCGAGCAGCGCCGCACCAACCGCCTGCTCTCGGCCCTGCTGTGGAGCGGCGTGGGCTTCCTGATGGGCGTGATGGTGGCGCGGTTGGTGATCCAGCTGCACGTCGGCTGAGTCACCAGCCGGCCCGGGGGCCGCGCTTCAGCTGCGCGCCAGCGAGCTCAGCAGCCGGGTCAGCCGGGCCCGGTTGTCCACGCCCGTCTTGGCATAGACGGCCTTCAGCTGCGATTTGACGGTGTTCTCGCTCACCCCCAGCGCGGCGGCCATGTCCTGCACGCTGCCGCCCTGCAGGGCCAGCAGGGCGGCCCGCACCTCGGCCGGCGTGAGCTGGTAGAGCTCGCGCAGCAGGTCGGCATGGGGGGCCGGGGCGTGGTCCTCCTCGTTCAGGAAGATGACGATGCGGGGCGCGGCGCGGTGGGTGGTGAACTCGTTGCCGGCCGGCAGCGTGGCCAGCATCAGCGTGTAGTGGCCGGCCCCGTTGTGGCGGGCGATGCGCAGCGCCGTCATGAAATGCCGGCTGCGCAGCAGGTCGGGCTCGCGGGCCTCGCGGATCGCGGCTTCCAGCTGGCTCTGCGTGGCGGGCGACTGGGTGGCCAGCAGCGTGGTGCGGCCGCCCGGGCTGGCCGGGCTCTGCAGCCGCAGGCCGTCTTCGCGGCCCAGCAGCCCCTGGGCGGCGGGGTTGACGTGGCTGACGCCCCCCTCCCGGTCCAGCAGCAGCAGGGCCTGGGGCAGCTGGTCCAGGGCGGCCAGGCTGGTGGCGACCCGGAACTCGGCATCGCGCAGGCGCAGCATCATGCCCAGCGCCCGTGACAGATGGGGCAGCAGCAGGCCCAGCTTCTCGGCGTCGTGCGCGTCGAAGGGGCGGCGCAGGGGCCGGTTCAGGCTGCAGTTGATGGGCAGCTGCAGGGGCTGGCCCTGGGGGCCCCGCAGCAGCGGCGGGCTGTCCACGCCGAAGACCAGACCGGTCAGCAGGCGGCCGATGTCCAGCGGGGCGAGGAATTCACGGTAGATCCGCGAGGCGACGAACTCTTCTTCGGTGACCAGTGCCTGGTCGCGCACGATGTCCCCGGTGCGCAGATAGCCCCGCTCCACCGCCCGGGCGCCCCACAGGTCCAGTGGCAGGTAGCGCGACAGCCACAGGGCCGCGGACTGCGGGCTGAGGTTGTGGGACAGCAGAAACCCACCCTGCTCGGGCAGGTGCATCGGGGTGAACAGGTAGCACTGTGGCGCGTCGATCCAGGCACCGATGTGTTCGGGCAGCGCCGCCCAGGCCTGCAGGTCCAGGGCACCGTCGTAGATCGCCCCGATCAGTGTGCTCAGCTCGGCAAGTTCCTGCATCGAAACCGAAGACATCGGATGGGCCCTCGCGACCGGCGTGTTACATCGTGTTTCTAACCTGTCCGTGGGAGGAAAGGCAACGGGCTTCTCCCCCCCAAAAAAAAGAAACGCCGCACAAGGCGGCGTTGGCAGGCTCAGCGGGCCAGGCTCACTTCAGGGCCTTGAAGTGGGTGAAGATGCGGGTCTGCACCCGCTTGATGTCCTGCGGCACGCTGTCCGGGGCGGTCATCTTGGCCATGTCGGTGGCGCTCAGGAAGATGCTCGGGTTGCTGGCCACGTCCTTCTTCACGAACTTCAGCGAGGCCTTGTTCGGGTTGGCGTAGAACACCTTGTTCGTCAGGCCGGCATGCACCTCGGGGCGCAGGATGTAGTTGATGAACTTCAGCGCGTTCTTCGGGTGCGGCGCATCGGCCGGGATCGCCATCGAGTCGAAGAACAGGGTCGCGCCCTTGGTGGGGATCAGGGCCTCCAGCTTGACGCCGTTCTTGGCCTCGATCGCGCGGGCCCGGGCGATGTTGATGTCACCCGAGTAGCCCATCACCGCGCACAGCGAGCCCTGGGCCATCTCGTCGATGTAGCCCGAGGACGAGAAGCGCGTCACAAAGGGGCGGACCTGCTTGAGCATGTCCTCGGCGGCCTTGTAGTCGGCCGCGTTGCGGCTGTAGGCCGGCTTGCCCACGTAGCCCATGGCCACCGGCAGCACCTCGGAGGGCGAATCCAGGAAGCTCACGCCGCAGCTCTTGAGCTTGGCGGCGTACTTCGGGTCGAAGATCAGCGACCAGGCGTTGTCCGGCATCGGCAGGCCGCCCAGCGCCTTCTTGACCTTGTCCACGTTGATGCCCACGGTCACATAGCCCCACAGCCAGTCCACCAGGTACTGGTTGCCCGGGTCGACGTTTTCCATCTGCTTGAGCAGGGCCGGGTCCAGGTTGCCCCAGTTGCTCAGCTGGCTGCGGTCCAGCTTCTGGAACAGGCCGGCCGCGATCTGCTGCTTGGCGAAGTGGGCGCCCGGCACGACGATGTCGTAACCCGTGCGGCCAGCCACCAGCTTGGCGTGCAGGATCTCGTTGTTGTCGTAGTTGTCGTAACGGACCTTGATGCCGGTTTCCTTCTCGAAGTTGGCCAGCGTGTCCGGGGCGATGTAGTCGGACCAGTTGTAGATGTTGAGCACCTTGGGCTCGTCGGCGGCCAGCGCCGCGCCGGCGGCCACACCGCCGAACAGCACGGCCAGGGTCGTGGGCAGCCAGCGGCGCCATGCAGAGGTCTTCACATCCATCTCCTTTCAGCGGTTGGGGGACCCGGCCAGGGCGGCCATGGGCGGGGCGCATTCTAGGGCCGCACTCCGGCATGGCAGGCTGGCCAGCAATCGTCATGGGGCCTCCGTATAATTCCCTGTTCATCTGTTTGTTCCTTTTCATCTAGCCATGCCGATCTACGTCTATCGTTGCGCCGCATGCGGCCATACGCGGGATGTGCTGCAGAAGATGTCCGATCCGCCGCTGCACACCTGTCCGGCCTGCGGCGCCGAACAATTCCAGAAACAAGTGACCGCCGCCGGTTTCCAGCTCAAGGGCTCGGGCTGGTACGCGACCGACTTCCGCGGTGGCTCGGGCGGCACGTCCGTGCCCGCGCCACACGGCACCGAGAGCAGCTCCGACAGCAGCGCTGCGAGTTCCAGCACGGGTGGTGACACCAGTGCCGGGCCTTCCACGCCCTGCGGCGGCTCCTGCGCCTGCCACTGAACGCGGACCCCACGTGAAAAAATACCTCCTCGCCGGCCTGCTCACCTGGATGCCCCTGACCATCACGGTCTGGGTGCTGCTGTGGGTCCAGGGGCTGCTTGATGGCGTCTTCCATGCGCTGCTGCGGGTGGCCGGTGCCGTGCTGCCGGCGGGGGCGGCCGAAAGCCTCAGCCAGCTCGGCACCTGGCCCGGCATGGGCGTGCTGGTGATGGTCGTGCTGCTGCTGCTGACCGGCGTGTTCGTCACGAACATCTTCGGCCAGTGGTGGCTGCGCCAGTGGGACGCGGTGATGAGCCGCATTCCCATCGTCAAGTCCATCTACAGCTCGGTCAAGCAGGTCTCGGACACGCTGTTCTCCAGCAACGGCAATGCCTTCCGCGAAGCCGTGCTGGTGCCGTATCCGCATGCCGAGTCCTGGACGATCGCCTTCGTCACCGGCAAGCCCAGCGGCGAGGTGGCCGAACAGCTGCACGACGAGTTCGTCAGCCTGTACGTGCCCACGACCCCGAACCCGACCTCCGGCTTCTTCCTGATGATGCCGCGCAGCGCCGTCCGGCCGCTGCACATGAGTGTCGACGAGGCCCTGAAATACATCATCTCGATGGGCGTCGTGACGCCCCCGGCCAGCCATGCGCACGGGCCGGAGGGGGCCGACCCCAATCCGGCGGGCTGAACGCGCCGGGCCCTCCCAGCGTTCAGTCCTGAGGGTCCTCGGACCCCGCCCCCGGGCCGATCCCCCTGTTGCCGGGGCCTTGCCTGTGGCAAAGCTCCTCCCGAATCCGAAGCACGGAGTGCATCCATGAGAACCACGTATTGCGGCCTGGTCAGCGAAACGCTGATGGGCGAAACCGTCACCCTGATGGGCTGGGCCCACCGTCGCCGCGACCACGGCGGCGTCATCTTCATCGACCTGCGCGACCGCGAAGGCCTGGTGCAGATCGTCTGCGACCCGGACCGCCC
>JAYSCA010000065.1:0-9197 GCA_041915165.1 Ideonella sp. | reverse complement strand
GGCCGAGACCAGGGCCAGCAGCTTGTCGCGCGGCACCGCCGGTCGTACCAGTTCAGGACGTCCTGCCTCGTTGATGCCGTGCACGGCAAACACGTTCTTGGCGAGGTCGATTCCAACGCATACGATGACCATGGGCTTCCCCTTCGGAGTGAATGGATGAGATTCGCAACCCCATCGTGGCACTTGTGGCCGTTTGCCGCTTCGCGGCTCGCTCGGGACGGGGAAGTCCCTTTCATTCGTTAGAGCCCATGGCAAGCTACCGTGAGCGCACCGGGTGGGAGCCGTCCTTCGAGGTTCGCTATCGGTTTCTCAGTCCCAGCGAGGGCGGTCGCAATTCGCCTCCTCGGCAACATGTGCGGTGGGACTTTATGTACGAAGGCGATGATCCGCTCCAAGACGGAATCAGCATGGTCTGGCCGGAGTTCATCGGGCCATCGGGTACCGTCCTTCCTGAAGGTGAGGTGCCCATGGAAGGGTGCGCACAAATGTTCGTCGTCAATCCAGATCGCCGGCCATTTCACGCAGCGCGCGTCGCTATCGGTGTACGCGGCTTCTTCATGGAAGGGTGCGCGCAGAGTCGCCGAGTGTCAGGTCACGCGTGTTCTCGGATTGGCCGGCGAGAATGGGCTCTAAGTCGAACGTTGAACATCACATGCCGCACCCCGACTGGACGAGCCGTGGAAAGTCTGTTGCGCAGCTCATCGAAGAGTTGCGCACCTTCGAGGACCAGGAAATGGAGGTTCGAATCTCTATCGATGGCGGCGCAACGTCTGTGCCTATTTCGCTGGTTGGCAAGGTTGAGGGGAGGTTCGCAGTGCTCAAGAACTGCCAAGACACCCCGACACCGATCAGTCACGTAGAGTGATGTTCAACCCTATATTCGAACGGACCTGCGCCAGCTATGCTAGCTGGGCCGTTCAATTGAAAGTTGAGGGCGCAGAAAAATCTCTCTGGCGCAATGATAATGACTGGGTAGAGAAGTTGACCGCCCAGGTCGCCCCAGAATCGCGGATCGACGACCTGGAAAATTGGTGAGAGCTTCCTGGATTTCAGGTGGTTATTAAGGATGAGCCCTTTTTCCACAACAGCACCAGACCGCGTCATTGACGCCAGTGAGAAGCTCGCCCACCATTCAGGCCTTAACTACGGAGGGGAAAGAGAATGAACCGTCTGCACGTCATTGCCTTTGCAGCTGCGATTTTATCTGTCTCGGCTTTTGCACAGCAGTTCAACCCGAGTGGCTGGAAGGAGGCAAGGCCGGTTACCGTCGTCTCCGCGGCACGCACTGCTCAACCTGGCATCTACCGGGTTTCACTCTCAAGCACGGACGCACAGACTTCAAAGGTTCTTGGCGCTCCGTTCGTGTCAACCAAACCTGGTGTTCCTGCAACTCTTGAGATTGGGTCGCAATTGGGGGTGGTTGTTCGCACCGTCGTGACCGTCGAGGCTTCGGGTCGCAGCGTCACGTACCGGATGGATGTTCTGAAAGCCGGGGCGGTTCAGAGCGCCCATGCCGGAACGGCCCTCGTGCAGGACGAGGTCTGACATTTCGCTCGACCCGCCCTCCTTCTGAATGTCCTGCCGCCCCCATGAGATTCGAAGGCACCCTGAAAACCTGGCATGACGACCGCAGCTTCGGCTTCATTGAACCCACACAGGGCGGCCAAGACATCTTTGTCCACATCAAGGCGTTTCCTGCGGGCAGTGGGCGGCCGCAAGTTGGTCAGGTACTGACCTTCGAGGTGGCCATGGGCCCCGACGGGAAAAAGCGCGCGCAGGCGGTCCAGTATCCGGTCCGCTCGCGCCAGGCGGCCCGTGTCCGCACGGAAGCGCCCGCGCCCTGGTCGCTGGCGCGCGTGCTGGTCATTCCGGCGTTTCTGGCGTTGGTGTACTTCGTCGCGGTGCGATGGGGTTTGAAGCCCTACACGCTCCTCGTCTATGCGGGGGCCAGCGCGGTCACCTTCTTCGCCTATGTCTTCGACAAGTCAGCCGCCCGCCAGAACCATTGGCGCACCCCAGAGAACACGCTGCACGGCTTGGCGGTGATCGGCGGCTGGCCAGGCGCGCTCATCGCGCAGCAGCTCCTGCGGCACAAGACCAGCAAGCCGTCCTTCATCGTCATGTTCTGGATGACCGTGCTGGCCAATGTGACCGTCTTCGTGCTGCTGCACGCGGGCCTGGACGGGCTGCAGGCGCTGCGCCATCGGGTCTGAGCACCCAGCCAGACTCAGCATGAAAGAATCCCACCGATGATCCGCTTCATCACCCGACTCCTTGCCACGGTGGTCTGCACGGCCGCCGCAGCCGCCCACGCCGCCCCCCTGAACAAGTGCGTGGTGAACGGCACCGTCACCTACCAGCAGGGTGCGTGCGCCCCCACCCAGCCCCGCAAGGATCCGACGCTGGAAGAGCTCAACGCCGCGCAGAAGCTACGGCGTGCGGAAGCCGCTTCCGCGGCGGCGGCTCAGGGCCCCAAGGCGAAGGCCCAGCCCAACGGGACGCTGCCCGCTCCCGCGGCCAACAGCCGCTTCCATTGCGATGGACGACAGTACTGCTCGCAAATGACCTCCTGCGAGGAAGCGAAGTACTTTCTGGACCACTGCCCGACCGTGAAGATGGACGGTGACGGGGATGGCGTGCCTTGCGAGACGCAATGGTGCAGCGGGCACTGACGCCCCCTGAAACACGCCCTCCTGCGCGGCCGAAATCCAGTTGATCATCGGCCCGCAGGGCTTGGTTTTGCCGTGGCATGCGCCACAGGCCCCAGCCTTCCCAGGCCGGGGTTGCCAACGAAGGCCGTCGATCAGACGGCGGCGGTGATCACCACTTCGATCTTCCATTCCGGCTTGGCCAGCGTGGCTTGCACGGTGGCGCGGGCCGGGGTGTGGCCAGCCACAACCCAGGTGTCCCACACGCTGTTCATGCCGGGGAAGTCGGCCAGGTCGGCCAGGAAGATCTGCGCGCGCAGGATCTTGGTCTTGTCGCTGCCGGCCTTGGCCAGCAGCGCGTCGATGGCGGCCAGCACTTGGCGGGTCTGGCCGACGATGTCTTGCGAGCCGTCTTCGGCCACTTGGCCAGCCAGGTAGGCCACGCCGTTGTGGACGGTCATTTCGCACATGCGGGCACCGACGTCGAAGCGTTGAATCATTTCAGTGTTTTCCTTTGGAAGCGGAGTGGGAATGGGAACGGTGCGGGTGGTCGCGGTGCGCCTTTTCATGCGCATGCGAGGCCGCCGGCTTGGCCGCGGCAGCAGCGCCCACCTTCTGGCCGATCTTGGATTCGGTGCCAGCGATGAGCTTGCGGATGTTGCCGCCGTGGCGCCAGATCAGCAGCAGGCTCATGACCAGCAGCGGCAGCGCCTGGACCGAGGGCCAGACCAGCAGCTCGATGAGCGGCGCGGCCACGGCGGCCACCAGGGCCGCCAGCGAGGAATAGCGCGTCACGAAGGCCACCGCCAGCCAGGTGGCCAGCACGGCCAGGCCCAGCGGCCAGTTCAGCGCCAGGATGACGCCGGCCGCGGTGGCCACGCCCTTGCCACCCTGGAAGTGGAAGAACACCGGCCACAGGTGGCCGAGAAAGGCGGCCAGCCCGACCAGACCGATGGTGAGCTCCCCCCAGTGCAGCGTGGGCGCCAGGGCCTGGGCCAGCAGCACCGGCACCACGCCCTTCACCGCATCCAGCAGCAAAGTGAGGATGGCGGCCTTCTTGCTGCCCGAGCGCAGCACGTTGGTCGCGCCCGGGTTGCCCGAGCCGTAGCTGCGCGGGTCGTCCAGACCCATGACGCGGCTGACGATGACCGCAAACGAGAGCGATCCGACGAGGTAGGCCAGCACGATGGCCAGCAGCGAAAACAGTGCATCCATGACAACAAGCGCAGCAACAATGCCGGGCGTGGAGTGTAAGCTGCGCCCCTTGCCCCGCCGTCCCTGGCGCCCTTCCTGAGTGGTTCCGATGTCCGCAGAAATCCACCCCGAGGCCCCCGCCGCCTGGCCCGCGCGCCAGCACACCGCCCTGCACGATGAGCTGCACGCCCGCCCGCACCTGCTGGTACGCCCCGGCAGCGTGGTGTCGGCCTGGGTCAACTGGCAGATGGACCCGCAAGGGGCCGAGCGTGCGCTGGCCGGGCTGTGCGCCGAACGCGGCCAGCCGGCACCCGAGCCGGGCACCCGCCACCACGTGCTGGTGACGGACGACTGGACGCTGAAGTTCGAGCGCCATGGCGAGTTCATCAGCTGGCAGATGTGCCGGCTGCTGCCGGCGCTGAGCGAGGCGCCGGACAGCGTGCAGCTGTCCAGCCTGTGGCGCACGGCCAGCGCCTGCGCGGCCCTGCCCGACAGCTTCGTGCACGCGCTGTATGGCGAGAACAACCCGGGCGCCCTGCTCTCGGCCGCCCACGTGCTGCTGCTGCCCGCCGATGACAGCACGGTGTCCCGCTGCCGCCACCTGCTGGAGCGGCCAGACGACGATCTGGAACACCCGCCGCTGATCGGCTCGCACATCGCCGATGGCGGGGCCACGCTGTTCGCCCGGCTGGAGCTGGGCGCAGATGGCTTCGTGCGCTACATCCTGCTGGACCACGGCCTGCCGCCCGACCAGGCGGCGCGGGCAGTGCAGCGCGTCTGCGAGATGGAGGCCTACCGCATGCTGGCCATGCTGGGCTTTCCGGTGGCGCAGCAGGAAGCCGGCGAGCTGGCCGCGCTGGAAGGCCAGTTGCAGGGCATCGTGGACGCCATGTCCAACGAGGACCAGCGCGACGATGCCGGCGCGCTGGAAGAACTGACCCGGCTGGCGGCCGAGGTGGAGCACAGCGCCTCGCGCACCCGCTACCGCTTCTCGGCCACGCGGGCCTACCACGCCATCGTCGAAGACCGGGTGAACGGCCTGCGCGAGCAGCGCATCCCCGGCCTGCGCACGCTGGCCGGCTTTCTCGGCCGGCGCTTCCAGCCGGCCATGGCCTTGTGCGACAGCACCGACCGCCGCCTGACCGACGTGGCCGAGCGGATCAACCGCGCCCTGAGCCTGGCCCGCGTGCGGGTGGAGATCACCCGCGAGGCCAGCAACCAGGCGCTGTTCAAGGCCCTGGTGCACCGCCAGCACCTGCAGCTGCAACTGCAGCAGACGGTGGAAGGTCTGTCGGTGGTGGCCATCAGCTACTACACGCTGAGCCTGGTGGGCTACCTGGCCAAGGCCGCCAAGACCCTGCCGGTGCTGGAGCCCTACCACCTGCAGCCCGAGGCGGTGGTGGGCATCGCGGTGGTGCCGGTGGTGGCCGCGGTGGCCTGGTTCGTGCACCGCATCCGCATGCATCACTCGGTGGACTGACGCGACCCCCGTCTCCCTAAGACGCAGTGCGTCGCCCCGGAACAAAGCGTTACCGTGGGTCCTCGAAAGCCACTTGGATGTGACCGCACATCCCGCCCCCCGGCGTCAACGCGCCGGGCGTGGCTGCATTCGCCCTCACAAAGGACTTTCATGGGTTTCAAGCACCGCCGCCGATTGGCACCCCGCCACAGTTCGCCCCTGGCTCAGGCCGCCGCCCTCACCCTGGCGCTGGCCTCGCTGACCACCTGGGCCACCACCGCCCCTCCTGCCCCCAACACGCCACCGCTGTCTGCCCTGCCCAGCCTGGGCCCGGTCACTGCGCCGCTGTGGATGCGCACGCCGGCCATCTCGCCCGATGGGCGCAGCATCGCCTTCGCCTTCCAGGGCAATCTGTTCACTGTGCCGGCGGCCGGTGGCAGCGCCCGCCTGCTGGTGGCCAACGGCCAGCACAACAGCCACCCGGTGTGGTCGCCCGATGGGCGCAGCATCGCCTTCGCGTCCAACCTGTATGGCAATGAGGATGTGTTCCTGGTGTCGGCCGAGGGCGGCCCCACCCGGCGCCTGACCACCCACTCCGCCAACGAGACCCCGCTGGGCTTCACGCCCGACAGCCGGGCGGTGCTGTTCTCGGCCGCCCGCATGGACGCCAAGGACAACCTGATGTTCCCCGCGGGCGGCGCCAGCGAGCTCTACCAGGTCTCGGTCGAAGGCGGCCGCCGGCCCGTGCAGCTGCTCAGCACCCCGGCCCTGTCCGCGCAGATGAACCGCGCCGGCACCGAGATGCTCTACGAGGACTGGAAGGGCTACGAGAACCTCTGGCGCAAGCACCACATCTCGCCGGTGGCGCACGACATCTGGCTCTACGACGTGAAGACCGGCCAGCACCACCGGCTGACCACCTTCGGCGGCGAAGACCGTGACCCGGTCTGGTCGCCCGACGAGCAGACGGTGTACTTCCTGAGCGAGCGCAGCGGCTCCTTCAATGTCTGGAAGATGCCGCTGAACCAGCCGGACGCGGCCGTGCAGGTCACCCACTTCAGCCGCAACCCGGTGCGCTTCCTGTCCATCGCGCAGGACGGCACCCTGGCCTTCGGCTACGACGGCGAGCTCTACCGCCTGACCCCGGGCGGTGCCGAGCCGCAGAAGGTGGCGGTGCAGATCGCGGCCGACACGCTGGCGCGGGGCAGCGAACTCAAGCGCTACACCGACGGCGTCACCGAGATCGCCCCCAGCCCGGACGGCGAGGAAGTGGCCTTCGTGGTGCGCGGCGAGGTCTTCGTCACCTCCACCGAGTTCGGCGACACCAAGCGCATCACCGACACCCCGACCCAGGAGCGCTCGGTCAGCTTCAGCCCGGACGGCCGCCGGCTGGTGTTTGCTGGCGAACGCGACGGTGCCTGGAACCTCTACGAGGCCAGCCTGCCGGGCAAGAAGAAGGACGCCCCCAACTTCTACAGCGCGGCGCAGGTCAAGATCCGCACCCTGCTGAAAAACGGCCAGGACAACTTCCAGCCCCGCTACTCGCCCGACGGCAAGGAAGTGGCCTACCTGGAGAACCGCACCACCATCAAGGTGTTGAACCTGGCCAGCGGCCAGACCCGCACCGTGCTGGCCGGCGAATGGAACTACTCCTATGCCGACGGCGACCAGTGGTTCGACTGGTCGCCCGATGGCCAGCATCTGCTGGTGCAGTTCCTGGACCGCAACCGCTGGGGCGCCGAGGTGGGCCTGGTGGATGCGCAGGGCAAGGGCCCGCTGGTGAACCTGACGAAGAGCGGCTATGACGACGCCCTGCCGCAGTGGAGCCGCAACGGCCAGCTGATGACCTGGCAGACCGACCGCACCGGCATGCACGGCGCCTCGGGCTCCAACCAGCGCGATGTCTACGCGATGTTCTTCACCCGCACCGCGTGGGACCGTTTCCGGCTCGACAAGAGCGAGTTCGCCGCCCTGAAGAAGAAGGAAGACGAGGACAAGAAGGACAAGGAGAAGTCCAAGCACGGTGGCAAGGGTGAACCCAAGGCCGACGCCAAGGAGGACAAGGACGAGGCCCAGTCCCAGGACGAGGCCGCCCTCAAGCTGCCGCCGCCGGTCAAGCTGGAGCTGGGCAAGGTCGAGGACCGCGTCGCGCGGCTGACGCCCAACGCCGGGGAGATCCGTGCCTCGGCCCTGTCCAACGACGGCGAGGCCCTGTACTACCTGGTCGAAACCGCCGACAGCGTGGATCTGTGGGTGAACCGCCCGCGCACTGACGACAACAAGAAGGTGGCCAGCTTCCCCGCCCCCAAGGGCGGCCGGGGCGAGTCGCAGGCCATGGACCTGCAGCTCGACGCCAAGGGCGACCTGGGCTTCGTGCTGGTGGGCGGCCGCATCCAGAAGTTCAAGCTGCCCAAGGAGGACGGCCCGGTCAAGGCCGAGCCGCTGGCCTTCACCGCCGAGCTGAACCTGGATGGCGCCGCCGAGCGGGCCTATCTGTTCGACCATGTCTGGCGCCAGACGAAGGCCAAGCTCTACACCGCCGACATGGGCGGGGTGGACTGGGCCTACTACCGCCAGGTCTATGAACGCCAACTGCCCTATGTGAGCAACGACACCGACTTCGCCGAGCTGCTCAGCGAGATGCTGGGCGAGCTCAATGTCTCGCACACGGGCTCGGGCTACACCGGCCATCAGGCCAATGCCGACGCCACCGCGCAACTGGGCGCCTTCTACGACAGCGCCTACACCGGCACCGGGCTGAAGGTGGCCGAGGTCATCGAAGGCAGCCCGCTGCAGGCCGGTGCCGGCCCCCATGTGAGCGCCGGCATGGTGATCGAGAAGATCGACGGCCAGGCCATTGCCCCGGGAGCCGAAGTCGACTCGCTGCTGAACCAGAAGGCGGGCAAGCGGGTGCTGCTGTCGGTGCTCGACCCCGCCAAGGGACAGCGCTTCGAGCAGGTCGTCAAGCCGATCAGCACCGGCGCGCAGAACGAGCTGCTGTACCAGCGCTGGGTCAAGCGCGAGCGGGCGCTGGTGGACAAGCTCTCCGGCGGCCGCATCGGCTATGTGCATGTGCGCGGCATGAACGACAAGAGCTACCGCAACACCTATTCCGAACTGCTGGGCCGCGACAGCGGCAAGGAGGCGGTGCTCGTGGACACCCGCTTCAACGGCGGCGGCAACCTGCACGACGAGCTGGCCACCCTGCTGAGCGGCCAGCGCTACCTGCAGTTCGTGCCGCGTGGCCAGACGCTGGGCTGGGAGCCCACCGGCAAGTGGACCCAGCCCTCGGCGGTGCTGATCAGCGAGAGCAACTACTCCGACGCCCACCTCTTCCCCTGGACCTACCACCACCTGGGCATCGGCAAGCTCATCGGCATGCCGGTGGCCGGCACCGGCACCGCCGTCTGGTGGGAAACGCTGCAGGACCCGGACCTCTACTTCGGCATCCCCGAAGTGGGCTTCCGCGACGCGCAGGGCAACTACATGGAGAAGGCGCTGATCCAGCCCGACGTGCAGGTGGCCAACGACCCGGCCCGCATCGTGCGCGGCGAGGACCAGCAGCTTGAAGCCGGCGTGCGGGAGCTGCTCAAGGGCCTGCCCAAGCACTGAGCCGCAGGCTCGCCCAGGTTGGTGATGGCATGGTCCACGTCCTGGGCGCTGACCATGCCCCTGACCTGGGTGCGCCAGGCGGGGATGGGCACGGCCTGGCTGAAGGTCTGGCTCAGGGTGCCCAATTGCTGGGCCAGGGCGATGCCCGTGGCGTTGTCACCCGCGGGCTCGGCGGCCTGGGTGCCAAAGGTGCTGATGAGCAGGCCCTGGCGGGCGCGCACGGCGCCGTAGGCGTCGGTGCGCAGCTCCCAGCCGGTGCCGCGGAAGCTGCCGCGGTGGTTGTC
>JAYSCA010000064.1:0-9229 GCA_041915165.1 Ideonella sp. | reverse complement strand
CGCCACGACCTGCTGCTGACCCCCACGCTGGCCGAGCCGCCGATCCGCCACGGCCAGGGCGACCCGCCGGCCTGGCAGCAGACCCTGCTGGACGGCCTGAACCGCAGCGGTCTGCTGGGCGCGCTGGCCCGGCGCGGCTGGCTCGACGGCATGGTCCAGCAGATCGCCCGCGACAACCTGCAGGCCGTGCCCTTCACCCAGTTGGCCAACCTGACCGGGGTGCCGGCCATCAGCCTGCCGCTGTACTGGACGCCGCAGGGCCTGCCGCTGGGCGTGCAGTTCGTCGCTCCCTTCGGCCGCGAGGACCGGCTGCTGCAGCTGGCCGGCCAGCTGGAACAGGTGCGGCCCTGGGCCCACCGCCGCCCGCCGCTGGCGGGCCCCACCCCTTCCTCGGCCTCCGCGGTTCCTCTGTCGTGACCCCGTCTTCCCGGCCCTCGGCCAGCACCTTCCGTGACTCCCTGCGCCTGCTGCTGACCCGCCGCTTCGGCACCTTCTGGCTGGCCAGCCTGCTGTCCAACATTGGCACCTGGGCCCAGCAGGTGGCCCAGCCCTGGCTGCTGCTGAGCCTGGGGGCTTCGCCCTGGCTGCTGGGGCTGGACTCGTTCGCGATGGGCGGGCCGGGCCTGCTGCTGATGCTGGTGGGCGGCGTGCTGGCCGACCGGGCGGACCGGCGCAAGCTGATCGCGGTGCTGCAGTCCATCCAGGCTTTGTGCCCGGTGTTGATCGTGGTGCTGTTGCTCAATGGGTCGATCCAGCCCTGGATCATCATCGTGCTGTCGCTGGTCGTGGGGGTGACGGACGCGCTCTCCATGCCCTCGTTCCAGACCATCGTGGCGTCCATTGTCGACCGCCGGCAGCTGCCCACCGGCATCGCGCTCAACACCACGCAGTTCAACCTCTCCCGCATCCTGGGGCCCTCGCTGGCCGGGGTGCTGATGGCCAGCATCGGCGCGGTCGGCGCCTTCGCGGTCAGCGCGGCCTCCTATGTGCCGTTCATCGCGGTGGCGCTGTGGATCCTGCCGCGCGTCACCGTGCAGGCCCTGGGGCCGACCGAGGGCGGTGGCGACGGTCGGCTGCTGGCCGGCGCGCGCGAGGTGCTGCGCCAGCCCGCGCTGCGCGGCGCGGTGCTCACCGTGCTGGTGGGCAGCACCTTGTGCAGCCCGTTGCTGACCTTCTGCCCGGTGCTGGTGAAGTCGGTGTTCCAGGCCGATGTGGCGCAGTACAGCCTGACGGTGAGCGCCTTCGGCGCCGGCGGCCTGCTGGGCGGGCTGCTGCTGATGGCGATCGACCCGCGCCACGACCGCCGGCCGCTGGCGTCCTGGGCCGCGACCGGCTTTGCCGGCGTCGTCGTGGCCTCGGCGCTCAACCGCTGGGCGGCCGTGCTGCCGCTGCTGTTCGTGCTCGGCGGTCTGTCGATGACGATGGCCAACGCCTCGGCCAATGCCTGGCTGCAGGCCCAGGCGCCGGCGGCCATCCGCGGTCAGACCGTCAGCCTGTTCATGCTGGCGATGCGCGGCGGCACCGCCCTGGGCGGCCTGGTGACCGGGTTCACGGTCAGCGCCTGGGGCGTGCGCGAGGCGCTGCTGCTCAACGGCCTGCTGGCGCTGGCCGTGGTGATGGGGGTGCGGCGCGTCTGGCTGCAGGCCCCCTTGCCCGCCAGCCCCACCTGAGCGGCGAGCCGGGGTTCAGGCCAGGGCCGGCGCGGGCCGCCGGCGTGCCAAGCCCGACAGGCGGTCGCTGGCGGGCGATGGACGCGCGTGCTCCCTCGTCAAAGGGATTGGCCCCGGTCCGGCGGGCCGGGATAATCCCGCCATCACAGGCACTCTGCTACGCCGTAGCGCGGTGCCGGACCTCCACCACCTTGGGGCCAGGCATGTCCATCGAGCAATTGGTTGAAGCCACCGCGTCACTGAATGCTGCCGATGCCTTCCGGCCGCGGTTCGACGCCAAGCGTTGGGCCCAGTTCGGCAGCTTCCTGCAGCAGCACAAGCTGCGCACGGGCGACATGCTGGTGCGTTTCCACGACCAGGACCGCAACATGTACCTGCTGGAGAGCGGTTCGCTGCAGGTCTATGTGCCCGACGACGGCACCGCCAAGCGCCGGCCGGTGGCCATCCTGCGCCCCGGCGCGGTGGTGGGCGAGCCCAGCATGTTCGGCGACACCCCGCGCATGGCCCAGGTGGAGGCCATGTCGCCTGCGGTGGTGTGGGTGCTCACCCGCCCGCGCTTCGAGGAGCTGCTGGCCCGGGTGCCCGACCTGGGCATCGAACTGCTGCGCGCCATCGGCGCGGTGATGGCCGAGCGCATGCGCGCCAACCTGGAGCGCGGTCAGCCCATCGTCTGAGCCGGGCCGGCTCAGTGGCCGGCGAAATCCACCAGCGTGAACAGCGGCAGGCCGGCCTCGCGCAGGCGCTCCGAGCCGCCCAGCTCGGGCAGGTCGACGATGGCTGCGCCCTCCAGCACGGTGGCGCCCAGCTTTTCCAGCAGGCGCTTGCCGGCCATCATCGTGCCGCCGGTGGCGATCAGGTCGTCCACCAGCAGCACCCGGTCGCCGGGCTTGACCGCGTCGGTGTGCAGCTCCACCGTGGCGCTGCCGTACTCCAGCTCGTAGGTCTCTTCGACGGTGGTGAAGGGCAGCTTGCCCTTCTTGCGGATGGGCACGAAGCCGACGTTGAGCTCGTAGGCCAGCACCGAGCCGATGATGAAGCCGCGCGCATCGAGCCCGGCGATCACGTCGGGCTTGACGTCGAAGTAGCGGTGCACGAACTGGTCGATCAGCACCCGGAACACCCGCGGGTTCTGCAGCAGCGGCGTGATGTCGCGGAACTGCACCCCGGGTTCGGGCCAGTCGGGCACGGTGCGGATGGTCTGGCGGATCAGCTCGGTGGGCGAATCCCACAGGCGGTCGGGGTGGGGCAAGGGCATGGCGTGGGCGAAAGAACAGCGGCCGGCATTGTGCCGCCAAGCCGTGGCGCCGGTCGAAAAAGCTGACTAACCGGTCAGCAAGCGGGCTTCGGCGCGGGCCAGGGCCTCGGGCAGGCCCGAGAGCACCAGCGTGTCTCCCGCGGCCAGCAGGAAGTCGTCGCCAGCGGGCTGCACGTGGCCATCGGTGCGCCGCACCGACACCACGTGCACGCCCAGGCCATCGAGCGCCAGCAGGCCCAGCGCACGGCCCACGCTGACGGCGCCGGGGGGCAGGCTGACGGTGCGCAGGCGGGGCTGCTGGGCCTCGCTGGCGGTGTCGTCGTCGGCACCGTGAAAGTAGTCGCGCAGCAGGCCGTAGCGGGCGTAGCGGGCGTCCTGCACCAGCCGGATCACCCGGCGCAGCGGCACGCCCACCAGCGCCAGCGCCTGCGAGGCCAGCATCAGCGAACCCTCCAGCGCCTCGGGCACCACCTCGGTGGCGCCGGCCGCGCGCAGCTTCTCCAGGTCGGTGTCGTCCAGCGTGCGCACCACCACCGGCACCTGCGGCGCATGCTGCTGCACCAGGTGCAGCACCTTCAGGGCCGAGGGGGTGTCGTGGTAGCTGATGACCACCGCGCTGGCGCGCGACAGCCCGGCCGCGATCAGGCTGGGCAGGCGGGCCGCATCGCCGAACACCACGCTCTGGCCCGCCGCGGCGGCCTGGCGCACCCGGTCCGGGTCCAGGTCCAGCGCCATGTAGGGGATGTGCTCCTGCTCCAGCAGCCGGGCCAGGTTCTGGCCGCTGCGCCCATAGCCGCAGATGATCACGTGGGACTCGTTGCGGATGGACTTTTTCGCGATCGCGGTCAGCTGCACCGACTGCATCAGCCAGTCGCTGGCGGCCAGACGCAGCACGATGCGGTCGCTGTAGAGGATGACGAAGGGCGTGGCCAGCATCGACAGCACCATCGAGGCCAGCACCGGGCTTTGCCAGCGGGGGTCGATCAGCCCATGGTCGCCGCCCAGGGTCAGCAGCACGAAACCGAATTCACCCGCCTGGGCCAGGTACAGGCCGGTGCGCAGCGCCACGCCGGGGGGGGCGCGGAACACCCGGGCCAGCGCCGCCACCAGCGCGGCCTTGGTCAGCACCGGCAGGGTGGTCAGGGTCAGCACCAGCGGCCAGTGGTCCCACACCGGGTGCCAGTCCAGCTTCATGCCGATGGTGATGAAGAACAGGCCCAGCAGCACATCGTGGAAGGGGCGGATGTCGGCCTCCACCTGGTGCTTGTATTCGGTCTCGGCCACCAGCATGCCGGCCACGAAGGCGCCCAGCGCCAGCGAGAGGCCGAAGTGCTCGGTCAGCCAGGCCAGGCCCAGCGTCACCAGCAGCAGGTTGAGCATGAACAGCTCTTCGCTCTTGCGCCGGGCCACCAGGGTCAGCCACCAGCGCATCAGCCGCTGGCCGCCCATCAGCAGCACCGTCAGCAGCAGCACCGCCTTGAGCAGGGCGCCGCCCAGCGTGGTCGCCAGGCCCTGACCGCCGCTGCCGAGCGCCGGGATCAGCACCAGCAGCGGCACCACCGCCAGATCCTGGAACAGCAGCACGCCCATCACCCGGCGGCCGTGTTCGCTCTCCAGCTCCAGCCGTTCGGCCATCAGCTTGACCACGATGGCGGTGGAGGACATGGCCACCGCCGCACCCAGCACGAAGGCGCCCTGCCAGCTCAGGTCCCAGGGCAGGCCGAACCAGCCCGTGAGCACCGTCAGCAACTGGTTGCCCAGCACGGCGCCCAGCACCGTCAGCACCACCTGGGTCAGGCCCAGCCCGAACACCAGCGTGCGCATGCTCTTGAGCTTGGGCAGGTTGAACTCCAGCCCGATCGCGAACATCAGGAACACCACGCCGAACTCGGCCAGGTAGCCCATGGCGCTCGCGTCGCGGGCGATGGCCAGCGCATTCGGGCCGATCACCACCCCCACCGCCAGGTAGCCCAGCATCGGGGGCAGCTTCAGCAGGCGGCAGCCCACCACCCCGAGCACGGCGGCGATCAGGTACAGCAGGACGACTTCAAGTGTGGTGGCCATGGACGGGAAGGGGCAGGGCCGGCCAGCACGGACGGCCAAGGGTGGGATGCCTAAAATGGCACATTCTGAATCAGGCAGGTCCCTTGAACGCTGCAACCCCTTTCCAACCCGAGCGCGCCCTGAGTCTGGCACGCGATGCCATTGCCGTGGAGGCCCAGGCCCTGCTGGCGATGCGCGACCGCCTGGGCGAGGCCTTCGTGCAGGCCGTGCAGGCGATGCTGGACTCCAGCCACCGCGTGGTGGTGATGGGCATGGGCAAGAGCGGCCATGTGGCGCGCAAGATCGCCGCGACGCTGGCCTCCACCGGCACGCCGGCCTTCTTCGTCCACCCGGGCGAGGCGGCGCACGGCGACCTGGGCATGGTGATGCCGGGCGACACCGTGATCGCGCTGTCCAACTCGGGCGAGAGCGGCGAGATCAACGCCCTGCTGCCGGCGCTGCGCCGGCTGGGTGTGCGTCTGGTGGCGATGACCGGCAAGTCCGAATCGACCCTGGCCCGCCATGCCGACATCGTGCTGGATTCGTCGGTGGCCCAGGAGGCCTGCCCGTTGAACCTGGCTCCCACCGCCAGCACCACCGTCCAGATGGCACTGGGCGACGCGCTGGCCGTGGCCCTGCTGGACGCGCGCGGCTTCCGGGAAGAGGATTTCGCCGCCTCCCACCCGGGCGGGGCGCTGGGCCGCAAGCTGCTGATGCATGTGCGCGACCTGATGCGCACCGGCGACGAGGTGCCGCGTGTGGGCCCGGAAGCCAGCTTTGGCGAGACCATGCGCGAGATGTCGCGTACCGGACTGGGGGCCACCGCGGTGGTCGAGGGCGACCGGGTGCTGGGCATCTTCACCGACGGCGACTTGCGCCGCCGCATCGAGGCCGGGCAGGACCTGCGCACGATGGGCGCGCGCGCGCTGATGCACCCCACTCCCAAGCTGGTGCGGGCCGATGCCCTGGCTGTCGATGCCGCGGACCTGATGGAGCGTCACCGCATCACCTGCGTGCTGGTGGTGGACGACGCGGGCCGGCTGGTGGGCGCGCTCAACAGCAATGACCTGATGCGGGCCAAGGTGATCTGAGATGGGGCAACCGACGACGGTGTCGCCTGCCCTGCGTTTTCCGCCCGAGCTGCTGCTGCGGGCGCAGGGCGCCGGCCTGGGCATCAAGGCCGCGCTGTTAGACGTGGACGGCGTGCTCACCGATGGCAGCGTCTTCATCGGCGAGGCCGGCGAGGTCTTCAAGGCCTTCTCCACGCTGGACGGCCATGGGCTGAAGCTGCTGGCCCAGGCCGGCATCGAGCCGGTGGTCATCACCGGCCGCGATTCGGCCGCGGTGCGCCGCCGGGTGGCGGACCTCGGCCTGCGCCACGCGCTCTATGGCGTGAAGGACAAGCTGGCCGCCGCCGGGCCGCTGCTGGCCACGCTGGGCGTGGACTGGCCGGACGTGGCCGCCATCGGCGACGACTGGCCAGACCTGCCGCTGCTGGCGCGGGCGGGCTTTGCCTGCGCGCCAGCCAATGCCCATGCCGAGGTGAAGGCGGTGGCGCACCACGTCACCTCGGTGCCGGGCGGCCAGGGCGCGGCGCGCGAGTTCTGCGACCTGCTGCTGATGGCGGCGGGCCGGTACGCCGAACTGTTGCAGGGCCACCTGCAGACCCTGGACGGTCGCTGAGATGGCGGCCGGCACCGCGCCGCGGAGGGCACGCTGATGAGTGGCGAACTCCACCTGCCCGACCTGCCGGAGGTGCCGGTCAGCCTGGGCAAGGACCGGTCGGCACCGCCGGTACCGCCGCAACAGGCCTGGCGCGCCCGGCTGGGCCGCTGGGCGGGCACGGCGCTGCCGCTGTTCATCATGGCGGTGCTGGCGGCCGCCACCTGGTGGCTGGTGAAGAATGCCCCCCAGCCCGAAGGGCCGCGCGTGGCCGCGCCGCTGCGCCATGTGCCGGACTACCGGGTCGAGCGCTTCACGCTGGAGCGTTATGACGCCCAGGGCCAGCCGACCACGCGCATCGAGGGCGAACATGCGCGCCACTACCCCGACACCGACCAGTTCGAGGTCGACACGGTGCATGCGCTGTTCTACCACCCGGATGGCCGCGTGACCCGGGCCACGGCCCGCGAAGGCTTGGCGGCCGGCGACGGCAGCAAGGTGCAGCTGCTGGGGGCCGCTCAGGTGATCAGCACCAGCGCGCAAGGCGACACGGTGAACATGCTCGGCGAAGAGCTGACCGCCGAACCCAAGATCCGGCGGATCTCGTCCGACAAGCCGGTGTCGGTGCGCCAGGGGGGCACCGAGGTGACGGCCGATGCCTTCAGCTATGACCAGGCCACCGGCCGGATCACGCTGCATGGCCACACCCGGGCGGTGCTGATGCCCCGGGCGGCCAGCGCCGCACGGCGCTGAAGCGCAGGGTCCGCGAAGGCCAAGACCCGGGCCAAGCGGGCGAGAGCCGGAAAGCAAAACGCCCTGGCGGGCCAGGGCGTTTCGTGCAGTTGAGACGACTGCGGCGCGGGGATCAGTAACCGCCGCGGCCACCGCCGCTGCGACCACCACCGCCGTAGGGGCTGCGGCCACCGCCGCCAAAGCCACCACCGTTGCCGCCACCGCCGTAGGGGCTGCGGCCACCGCCGCCACCGAAACCACCGCGGCTGCCGCCGCCACCGAAGCCACCCGGACGCTCTTCGCGCGGACGGGCTTCATTGACGACGATGTTGCGGCCTTCCAGAGGCTGGCCGTTCATGCCGTTGATGGCGGCTTGGGCTTCAGCGTCCGAGCCCATTTCCACGAAGCCGAAGCCCTTGGAACGGCCGGTTTCGCGGTCCATCATCACCTTGGCGGAGGTGACGGTGCCGAATTCAGAAAACGCTTGCTGCAGAGAGTCGTCGCGCACGCTGTAGGCGAGGTTGCCGACGTAAAGCTTGTTTCCCATGGGGGAAGCTCCTTTCAATCACCAAAAGACCATGTGGAGCTTCAACCCAGCGTGAACCATCAAGCGAAGGTGCCGCGTCCAGACACAGCATTCAACCCCCACCCCTTTCGGAATGGGTTGCGAGGCATTATGAACACAATTGAACGCGCAGAGTAAAGGGGTCAACTTCAATCTGTTGTTTTGATGCCCCTAAAGACAAGGGGGGTGGATGGAATTCGGTCTTTGGCACCCAAGACCGACAACTCTGCGGCCCTGAAACCGGCCGCTTGCCGCCAGAATCGGAGCGCCATGGATCTGATCAAGCCCCTGATTGCGCTGCTGGCGATCGTCAACCCGATCGGGGCGGTGCCGTTCTTCATCCACTTCACCCAGGGGCTGCCCGCGGCGGAGCGCCAGCGCACCATCCGCGTGAGCTCGCTGACGGCCTTCGCGGTGATCGCGGTCAGCGGCATCGCCGGCCTGAAGATCATTGCCTTTTTCGGCATCTCGGTGGCCTCGTTCCAGGTGGGCGGCGGCATGCTGCTGCTGGTGTCCTCGCTGAACATGCTGAACGCCCGACCGGGCGAAAGCCGTCCGGGGGATGTGGACCAGGGGCGGGCCAAGGCCGAGTCCGGGGCCTCGATCGCGGTGGTGCCGCTGGGCATCCCGCTGCTGACCGGGCCGGCCACCATCTCGACCATGGTGATCTACGCCGAGAAGACCCGCACGTTCTGGGAGCACGCGGTGCTGGTGGGCTATGGCGTCGTGATCGGGGCGGCCACCTACCTGGCGTTCTCGGCCGCCGGCCGCATCGCCCGGGTGTTGGGCCAGACCGGCATCAACGTGATGGTGCGCCTGATGGGCCTGATCCTGGCCGCGATGGCGGTGGAGCTGCTGGCCGACGGGCTGGGCGTGCTGTTCCCGGTGCTGGCCACGCGGGCGCACTGAGCCGGCGCGCGAGCGCGCCTAGGGGCTGTTGCGCCAGATGGCCGCGGCGGCCTCGAACAGGGTGTCCAGCGCCGCCGCCCGGTCGGCCTCGGGTTGGTCGGCCCGCGCTGCCAGCGAGAGCGTGGTGTCCAGCCGGTGCTCGCGCGAGACCGCCAGGCCGCCCACATGGGCTTCGCGCAGCGCCACCGCCTCCCGCGCCAGGCTCAGGCCGAAGCCGGCCCGCACCAGGTCCAGCATCGAGGCCTCCTGGTCGACCCGGGCCACGGTGCGGCGTGCGGTGCCGCCGAACACCGGCTGCAGCAGCGCGTGGTGCACCGATTCGCGCGGGGTGTCGATCCAGGGCAACGCGGCCAGTTCCTCCCAGCGCCGGCCGTCCAGTCGGCTTTGCCAACC
>JAYSCA010000063.1:0-9246 GCA_041915165.1 Ideonella sp. | reverse complement strand
TGGATGTCCTGGCCCGCCATCAGGTCGTAGGACCAATGGGTCCATTCGCCGCGGCGCAAGAAGCGCTCGGCCTCGCCGATGCGCCGGGCGGTGGCCATCATCAGCGCGAAGCCGAAGTCCGCCGTGGTCTCGGTCAGCACCCCGGGGGCATTGGTCACCAGCACCCCGCGGGCGGTGCAAGCCGCCACGTCGATGTTGTTGTAGCCCACGGCCATGCTGCACACGGCCCTCAGGTCCGGACAGGCCGCCAGCAGCGCGGCATCGATGGGTTCGACACCGGCCACGAAGACGCCCGATTTCCCCTGCAGACACCGCACCAGGGCCTCGCCCTGCAGCGGTGTCTCGCTGTCGTGCACCTCCACCTCGAAGTGCTGCCGCAGGCGGGCCACGGTGTCGGCAAAGACCGGTCGGGCGACCAGGACGGCAGGACGGGAAGACAGGGTGGGATTCATCCGGAGGGTGCGGTTGCGGTCGAACAAGGGGCCGACACGGGAGGTCAGCGCGTCGCCGGATTGTGCGTGCCCTGGGACAGCCTCATCACTTGCCAGGCCTCCCAGGCCCGCGCCGCCTGGCGCACGGTTTCCAGCTGCAGTGCCACGGTCTGCTCGATGTCCCGGCCATAGCCACCGGCCATGGTCAGGGCCACCGGGATGCGGCGCTCCCGCAGGGCGGCCAGCACGCGTCGGTCCCGTTCGGCCAGCCCGGCGGCGCTGAGCTTCAGGCGCCCCAGCCGGTCGCCCTCGTGCGGATCGGCCCCGGCCAGGTAGAAGGCCAAGCCGGGCGGCTGCGCGCCTTGACGGTGCCAGGCCTGCGCCAGCGCGTCGTCCAGGGCCTGAAGATAGGCCGCATCGGTACAGCCATCGGGCAGTTCGACATCCAGGTCACCCGCCACCTTGCGGAACGGGAAATTGCGCTCCCCGTGCAGCGACAGCGTGAACACCGTCGGATCGTCGGCAAAGATCGCCGCCGTGCCGTTGCCCTGGTGCACGTCCAGGTCGATCACCAGCACCCGCAGCAGGCGGGCATGACGGCGGTGCCACTCGGCCTGCATCAGCCGGGCCGCCACCGCCACGTCGTTGAACACGCAGTAGCCCGACCCCCGGTCCGCGCTGGCGTGGTGCGTGCCCCCGGCCAGGTTGAGGGCCACGCCCTCGGCCAGCGCCACGCGGGCTGCCGCGATGGTCGCCCCCACCGAGCGGCGCGAGCGCTCCGCCATGCGTTCGGACCAGGGAAAGCCGATCTCCCGCTGCTGGGCCGGGCTCAGCCAACCCTCCAGCACCGCGCAGACATGCTCAGGCGTGTGCGCCAGCAGCAGCTCGCCTTCGCTGGCTGCCGGGGCGGGCCGCAGTTGCACCTCCGGCAGTTGCGCCTCGACCGCCTGGCGCAACAGCGCGTACTTGAGTATCGGAAAGCGATGCCCCGGCGGCAATGGCAGCGTGTGGTGGTCCGAGGTGAAGGCCTGCATCGGCGCCGATTCTGCCGCCGCCCCCGCCCAAGTGCGGTCAGCCCAGGATTTAGAGTGTCATCACTAGATTGATGCAATGCAACAAAATGGTGCTTGCTTTCCAGAAGCCGCCACCTATACTTGCTTTCATGTTGCAGCGCACAAACCCTCTGGGTGGCTGTTCAAGACCCGATGGGCTGCACGGTGTTTGAAACCCTGACCCTCACCTTTGGAGACTGACATGCTGACTGCCGAACAAGTGATCGCTTCCCAAAAGGCCAACGTCGAGACCGCCATGGATCTGGCGGGCAAGGCCTTCGAAGGCATGGAGAAGCTGGTCGAACTGAACATGCAAGTGGCCAAGGCCTCGATGGGCGAAGCCGCTGAAACCGCCAAGGCCGCGATCGCCGCCAAGGACCCGCAAGAGCTGCTGTCGCTGCAGGCGAGCCTGCTGCAACCGACCGCTGAGAAGGTTGCCGCCTACAGCCGCCACCTGTACGACATCGCCGCCAGCACCAATGCCGAGATGACCAAGGCCATCGAAGCCCAGCTGGCCGATGCCCAGAAGAAGTTCATGGCCGGTGTGGACACCGCGGTGAAGAACGCCCCGGCCGGCACCGAGAACGCCGTGGCCCTGGTGAAGTCGGCCATGGCCGCTGCCAACAACGCCTACGAGTCGGTGCACAAGGCCGCCAAGCAAGCCGCCGACGTGGCCGAAGCCAACTTCCAGGCCATGACCAACACCGCCGTCAAGGCTGCCCAGGCCGCCCCGAAGGCGCCGCGTCGCACCGCCGCCTGATCGGCTCCGACGCCGCGGCAGGGAACTTCGTCCCCCGCCGCGGGTCTTCCCAAGTGCCTCGGCAGTTGCCACCGCCCTGGCCTCCATGGGAGACACGTCTCCTCGGTGCCTTTCCTGAGACTCACTCTCAAGGTACCTTCAGCCCGGCCTTCGCGCCGGGCTTTTCTTTTTGGGCTGCTTCTTCAGCGCGTGAGCGCGGCGATGCGGGCTTTCAGCGCGCCGATCTGGGCCTGGGCCGCCTCCCGGCCAAACTGCAGCGCCTTCATGCGGGCCGAGAAATCCGAGCTCGACACGCCCACCAGCGACGGCCGGATCACGATGTCCGCGTCCTTCAGCTCCCAGCGGTTGATGCTGCGGCCCATGATCGAGAAGGTCTGCATCAGCAGGTGGTAGGCGTCCCCGATGGAATTCGGGTCCGGCGGCGACGAGATATCGACCGCGATGACCAGGTCGGCCCCCATCTCGCGCGCATAGCGGACCGGCACCGGGCTGACCAGCCCGCCATCCACATAGTCGCGGTTGCCGATGCGCACCGGCTGGAAGACCGCCGGCACCGCGCTGGACGCGCGCACGGCCGTGCTGGTGCTGCCACGCCGGAACAGCACGGGGTCCCCATTGGCGGCATCGGTGGCCACGATGCCCAGGGGCATCGGCATCTGCTCGATCAGCCGACCGCCTGTCTGGGTGTGGACATAGCGGGCCAGCGCCTCGCCGCGCAGCAAGCCACGCCCCGGAAAGGCCCAGTCGGTCAGCGCCGACTCATCCATGGTGCGGGCCAGATTGGCCAACTCGGTGCCGTTCTTGCCGGAGGCATACAACGCGGCCACCAGGCTGCCGGCCGAGGTGCCGACGACCAGATCAGGCCGGATGCCGTGCTCTTCGAGCACCTGGATGACACCGATGTGGGCAAACCCGCGGGCGGCCCCGCCCCCCAGAGCCAGCCCGATGCGGGGCGGCCGGGGCGGCGTGGGGGGCTTGGAAGGAACGGAAGGTGGGGCAGAAGGCGTCTGGCAACCGGCCAGCGCCAGGACACCGGCCCCCAGGCCGCTCAACAGGAGGCGGCGGGCCGGAACAAACGCGGAGGACATGGGCGCAATTCTAGGCCGTGGGCTGCTCCTCGGATTTCTTATATCGATAGCAGGAATATGCATTCAACTTAAAAATTCTTTTCTGGAATATGGCTTCTCCCTAGAGTGGCGCCCATGGGTCCTCCGACCCCCGTTCCAGCGCCCAGCGTCATGTACCAGTACACCTCTTTTGACCGCCAAGTCGTCCGCCAACGCGCCGCCCAGTTCCGCGACCAGCTGGAGCGCAACCTGAAGGGCGAGCTGGCCGACGACGACTTCAAGCCGCACCGTCTGCAGAACGGCTGGTACATCCAGCGCCATGCGCCGATGCTGCGGGTGGCGGTGCCCTACGGGGAGCTGTCCTCCACCCAGCTGCGTCAGCTGGCCGGCATCGCCCGCGACTTCGACCGCGGCTTCGGTCACTTCAGCACGCGCCAGAACCTGCAGTACAACTGGATCCCGCTGCACCAGGCCGCCGACGTGATGGACCGCCTGGCCGAGGTGGACATGCACGGCATCCAGACCTCGGGCAACTGCATCCGCAACATCACCAGCGACGCGCTGGCCGGCATTGCGCCGGACGAGATTGTCGACCCCCGCCCCTACTGCGAGATCCTGCGCCAGTGGAGCACGCTGCACCCCGAGTTCGCCTTCCTGCCGCGCAAGTTCAAGATCGCGGTCAGCGGCGCCGCCGAGGACCGCGCGGCCATCGCCTGGCATGACGTCGGCCTGCAGCTGGGCAAGAACGAGGCTGGCGAAGTCGGCTTCAAGGTTTATGTCGGCGGCGGCATGGGCCGCACGCCCATCATCGGCACGGTCATCAACGCCTTCGTGCCCTGGCAGGAGATCCTGGTCTACCTGGAGGCGATCGTCCGCGTCTACAACCGCTTCGGCCGGCGCGACAACCTCTACAAGGCCCGCATCAAGATCCTGGTGAAGGCCGAAGGCCAGACCTTCTTCGACGCGGTCAACACCGAGTTCGACAAGATCCTGAACCAGGATGCCGATGGCCGCGAGCACATCATCCCGGTCAGCGAACTGGAGCGCGTCTCGCGCGACTTCGTTGACCCGGCCGGCGTGCGCCCGGCCACCAACGGCTTCGACCCGCACCGCGGCGGCCAGACCCCGCCGGCCTTCCTGCGCTGGCTGGAGCGCAACGTGCATGCCCACCGCGTGCCGGGCTACCGCGCCGTGACCCTGTCGCTCAAGCGCGCCGGCCAGGCCCCGGGCGACGTGACCGCCGAGCAGATGGAGGTTGCCGCGACGATGGCCGACCGCTACTCGCTGGGCGAGCTGCGCGTGACCCACGAGCAGAACCTGCTGCTGCCCTGGGTGCGCGAGGCTGACCTGCTGGCCGTCTGGCACGCCGCCCGTGAAGCCGGCTTCGCCACGCCCAACATCGGCCTGCTCACCGACATCATCGCCTGCCCGGGCGGCGACTTCTGCGCCCTGGCCAACGCCCGCTCCATTCCGGTGGCGGCCGACATCAGCGAGCGCTTCGCCGACCTCGAAGAGATCTACGAGCTGGGCCCGATCGACCTGCACATCAGCGGCTGCATGAACTCCTGCGGCCACCACCACACCGGCCACATCGGCGTGCTTGGCGTCGATAAGGACGGCAAGGAGTGGTACCAGGTGTCGGTGGGCGGCTCGGATGGCACCCAGCTGTCCGGCCCGGCCGTGCCCGGCAAGGTCATCGGCCCGGCCTTCGCGGCCGAGGAAGTGGCCGACGTGGTCGAAGCCCTGATCGAAGTCTTCCGAGCCCACCGGGCGCCCGGCGAGCACTTTGTCGACACCGTGCGCCGCCTCGGCATCGCCCCGCTGCGTGCGGCCACCGACGCCGTGCGCCATGCCACCGCTCAACCCGCCGCGGCCGAAGCCGAAACCGTGTGAGCCCCGACATGCAATTCATCCAAGCTGCCCAAGATTCCTGGCACCGCGTCGACGGTGATGCCCCGGCCCAGCCGGCGGCCCAGACCCTGCTGACCCGGCCCCAATGGCAGGCGGTCCGTGACCGCTGGCCGACGGGCACCCCGGTGGGCCTGGTGCTGGCCAACACCGACGCGGTGGAAGATCTGGCCGACGACCTGCCCCGCCTGGCGCTGATCGCCCTGCACTTCCCCAAGTGGACCGACGGCCGCGCCTACAGTCAGGCCCGGCTGCTGCGCGCCCGCCTGCGCTTTGCCGGGGAGATCCGCGCCACCGGCGATGTGCTGGTGGACATGCTGCCGCTGCTGAGCCGCACCGGCTTCACCGCGGTGCTGCTGCGCGCCGGTGAAAGCGAAACCAGTGCCCGCCGTGCGCTGGGCCTCGTCACCGACCACTACCAAGGCGATGTGCGCGAGCCCCGCCCCCAATTTGCGAGAGTTGCCTGACATGACCGACCTGTCCGTGCTGCCCGGCGCCGCCCGCGCCAACGCCATCGAGCTCTATGCCCGCCACACCCCTGGCCACGAATCGCGCGTGCAAGCCGCGCTGGACTGGCTGCGCCGCGCCGCGGCCGACCATCCCGGTCGGGTGGTGCTGGCCAACAGCCTGGGCGCCGAGGACATGGTGCTGACCGACCTGATCGCCCGCCATCAGCTGCCGATCGCCATTGGCACGCTGGACACCGGTGCCCTGCACCCGGAGACGCTCGCGCTGATCCCGAAGATCGAGCTGCGTTACGGTGTGTCGGTCGAGGTGTATCACCCCCGCACGGAAGCCGTGATCCACTTCGTGCAGCAGCATGGCGACCGCGCCATGTACGAGAGCCTGGCGCTGCGCAAGGGCTGCTGCCAGGTCCGCAAGCTGGAGCCGCTGGGCCGCATGCTCGACGGCCGCACGGCCTGGGTCACCGGCCTGCGCCACGAGCAATCGAAGAACCGGGCCGACATGCCGGCCCATGAGATCGAGCCCAACGGCCGCGCCAAGTACAACCCGCTGGTCGATTGGGCCTGGGCCGACGTCTGGCACTACATCGCCAGCCACGACGTGCCCTACAACGACCTGCACGACCAGTTCATGCCCAGCATCGGCTGCGCCCCCTGCACCCGCGCCATCGCGGTGGGCGAGGACTTCCGCGCCGGCCGCTGGTGGTGGGAAGACGAGAAGGCCAAGGAATGCGGCCTGCACGTCAGCGCCGCCCACCCGGTCGACGCGTCTCAGAAGAAGGCCCCGGCCCACGCCTGAACGTCCGATGCCCCTGGGTCGCGTTGTCTTCATCGGTGCCGGTCCCGGCGCCGCCGATCTGATCACGGTGCGCGGGTTGCGGGCCCTGGAACAGGCCGAGGTGGTGCTGGCCGACGCCCTCACCGACCCGGCGCTGCGGGCGCACGCCCCCCATGCACAGTGGATCGACGTGGGCAAGCGCGGCTTTGCCCATGCCACGGGCCAGGCCCACATCAACGCCCTGCTGGTCGAACATGCGCTGGCCGGTCGGGTCGTGGCCCGGCTCAAGGGGGGCGACCCCAGCCTGTTCGGCCGCCTGGAAGAGGAACTGCAGGCGCTGGCGCAGGCCGGCATCGGCTGCGAGGTCATCCCGGGGGTGACGGCCGCGCTGGCGGCGGCGGCCCAAAGCCAGCGGCCGCTGACCCGGCGGGGCGGCGGCCGCACCGTGGCCCTGACCACCGCCATGACCTTGCAGCACGCCTTGCAGGCGGGCCACCATGCCGACACCGAGGTGTTCTACATGGCCGGCCAACAGCTGCCGGGCCTGGCGGACAGCCTGCGGCAGTGCGGCTGGCCGGGCGCCACGCCGGTCAGCGTGGTGTCGCGGGCGGGCTGCCCCGATGCGCAGGCCTCGTGCCACACCGTCGCCACGCTGGCCCAGGCAGCTCCGGCCCATGCGGGCCGGCCGGCCGTGGTGATCGTGGGCGTCGGGGCCACACCGGCGACCGCCGCCCCGCTCGTCTCTGCCGCCACGATTGACTCCCATCAATCCAGCGCCCCCGACAGGACTTAGAATTTCGCCGTTGGTGATGGAGGGGTGTTCGCATGCCCGCCTCACCCGCGTTCCTCTCGGGGGGCGCATTTTTTTTCATCCATCACAGTTCGCCCCATGACCCACGTCGTCACCGAAGCCTGCGTCCGTTGCAAGTACACCGACTGCGTCGATGTCTGCCCTGTGGATTGCTTCCGCGAAGGTCCCAATTTCCTGGCCATCGACCCGGACGAGTGCATCGACTGCGCCGTCTGCATCCCCGAGTGCCCGGTGAACGCCATCCTGCCCGAGGAAGACGTGCCCGCCGACCAACAGGCCTACATCGGCCTGAATGCCGAGCTGGCCAAGGTCTGGCCCAGCATCACCAAGCGCAAGTCCCCGCTGCCCGACGCGGAAGAGTGGAAGGACCGCAAGAACAAGATCGGCGAGATCATCCGCTGATCGTTGGCGACCAACCGGTCGCCTCGCTGATCTGCTCCAAGAGCCCGCCCCTGGCGGGCTTTTTTGTTGCCTGCCCGTCATGGTGGCCGCGTGTCCAGCCCATGTCCGGGCGATAATCCATGTCGGCCGTGTGAACACGCGGCCACTTCGCTGGGGGTGTTGGCCTGCTTCGGCAGACCGACTGAGAGAGTCCCTTTGAACCTGATTGAGGTAATCCTCGCGCAGGGAAGCCGTGTTTGTCGCGTGCCGCCGTTCGTGCGGTATCGCCTCTCCTGACACTTGCCTCTCTGCCATCGACATGGAATGTCCACGATGGCTGCTCGCCGTTCCCTTCCTTCCCGCACGCCCTTGTGCCTGGCCCTGGGCCTGATCGGCTCCACCGCCTGGGCGCAGACAACGCCGACCGAACCCGCCCGCGTGGTGACCGTCACCGGTCAGGCGCTGACCGCGCCCTCGACCGGCGTGGCGGGCTTTGGCGATGTGCCCGCCGCCCGCGCACCGTTCCAGACCGCCGGCTACAGCCAGGCCACGCTGCAAGATGCCGGCATCACCGCCCTGAACGAGCTGACCCGCCTGGACCCGGGCCTGGGTGATGCGTACAACTCGGCCGGCTACTGGGCCTCGTTCAGCCTGCGCGGCTATGCGTTGGACAACCGCTTCAACTACCGCCGCGATGGCCTGCCGATCAACGCCGAGACCGCCATCTCGCTCGACAACAAGGAGCGGGTCGACCTGCTGCGCGGCACCAGCGGCATCCAGGCCGGCACCAGCGCCCCCGGCGGGCTGGTGGACTTCGTGGTCAAGCGCCCCCGCGGGGATCAGAAGACCTTCTTCGTCGGCTACACCCAGACCGGCAGCCTCAAGGCCGCGGCCGACATCGACCAGACCCTGGGCAGCCAGGGTCAGGCCGGGCTGCGCCTGAACGCCTCGGTCGAGAAGCTCGACCCGGCGCTGCGCGACGCGCAAGGCCACCGCCACCTGCTGGCCGCGGCCGGCACGCTGCGCGTCTCGCCCGAGACGCTGCTCGAGGCCGAGGTGGAGCTCAGCCACCAGTCCCAGCCCAGCCAGCCGGGGTTCAGCCTGCTGGGCGGCGTGCTGCCCCAGGCTGGCAGCATCAACCCGCGCATCAACCTGAACAACCAGCGCTGGAGCCTGCCGGTGGTGTTCGACGGCAGCACCGCCAGCCTGCGCTGGACCCAGCAGCTCGACCGCGACTGGCGGCTGCAGACCCAGGCCATGGTGCAGCGCCTGACCAACAACGACCGGGCCGCCTTCCCCTTCGGCTGCAGCAGCGAGGACAACTACCAGAGCTATTGCAGCGACGGCAGCTTCGACCTCTATGACTACCGCAGCGAACACGAGCACCGCACCAGCCGGGCCGTGTCGTCCGAACTGCAGGGCAAGGCCCAATGGGGCGGGATGGCGCACGAACTGGCCCTTGGCGTGTTGTGGGACGACTACCACGGCCGCTTCGGGCCGCAAGCCTACAACTGGGCTGGCGTGGGCCAGATCGATGGCAGTGTGCAGGTGAGCGCGGCGCCGGATGCGACCTCCACCAACACCAACCGCACCG
>JAYSCA010000062.1:0-9362 GCA_041915165.1 Ideonella sp. | reverse complement strand
CCTTCTCCCGCACCACCGAGACGGTGGAGCGCGGCACCTTCCAGGTGGTCGTGCAGTACAGCGAAGAGGACGTGGGCCGCAAGGCCCTGACCGCCGCCGAAGCCTTGATCCAGGCTGCGCTGGCGGGTGGCAGTTTCGACGTGGCGGGCACCATCGACACCCTGCGGGAACTGGACGAGGACCTGCGCCTGGGGCCCTCCACCGGCTGCATCGTGCATGCCGCCGTGGCCCGCGGCATCCCGTTCCGGCGCCTGACCAGCGGCTCGCTGGTGCAGCTGGGCTGGGGCGCCAAGGCCCACCGCATCTGGGCCGCCGAGGTCGATTCCACCAGCGCGGTGAGCGAATCCATCGCCCAGGACAAGGACCTGTGCAAGACCCTGCTGAGCGCCGCCGGCGTGCCGGTGCCCACCGGCCGCCCGGTGGACAGCGTGGACGAGGCCTGGGAAGTGGCCCAGGAGATCGGCCTGCCGGTGGTGCTCAAGCCCCAGGACGGCAACCAGGGCAAGGGCGTGACGGTCAACGTCGCCTCGCGCGAGCACCTGGAGATCGCCTACAAGGCCGCCGACGAGATCGGCCACGTGATGGTCGAGAAGTTCCTGCCCGGCAGCGACTTCCGTCTGCTGGTGGTGGGCAACAAGCTGGTGGCCGCCGCCCGGCGCGACCCACCGCATGTGATCGGCGATGGCGTGCAGACGGTGCGCCAACTGGTCGACCAGGTCAACGCCGACCCGCGTCGCGGCACCGGCCATGCCACCTCGCTGACCAAGATCCGCTTTGACGAGATCGCGGTGGCCCGGCTCGAGCTGCAAGGTCTGACCCCCGAATCGGTGCCCGAAAAGGGCCGCCGCGTCGTGCTGCGCAACAACGCCAACCTGTCCACCGGCGGCACCGCCACCGATGTGACCGACGAAGTGCATCCGGAAGTGGCTGCCCGTGCGGTGGCCGCGGCCCAGATGATTGGCCTGGACATCTGCGGCGTGGACGTGGTCTGCGAAAGCGTCGGCCGGCCGCTGGAAGAGCAGAGCGGCGGCATCGTGGAAGTGAACGCGGCCCCCGGCCTGCGCATGCACCTGTCGCCCTCCTACGGCAAGGGCCGGCTGGTCGGCGAAGCGATCGTGGACCACCTGTTCCCCGCCGGCGAGGACGGCCGTGTGCCGGTGGTGGCCGTGACCGGCACCAATGGCAAGACCACCACCGCCCGGCTGATCGCGCACCTGTTCGCCGCCAGCGGCCTGAAGGTGGGCATGACCAACACCGACGGCGTGCATGTGGACGGCCGCCAGACCGACTCGGGCGATTGCTCGGGCCCGCGCAGCGCGCGCAACGTGCTGATGCACCCGGACGTCGAGGCTGCCGTGCTGGAGACCGCCCGCGGCGGCATCCTGCGCGAGGGCCTGGGCTTCGACCGCTGCCAGGTGGCGGTGGTGACCAACATCGGCGCGGGCGACCACCTGGGCCTGAACTACATCACCACCGTCGAGGACCTGACGGTGCTCAAGCGGGTCATCGTGCAGAACGTGGCCCCGCAGGGCTACGCGGTGCTGAACGCCACCGACCCGCACTGCGTGGTGATGGCGCCGACCTGCCCGGGCGGTGTCATCTACTTCGCGGCCAACCGGCACCACCCGGTGCTGGCCACCCACCGGGCCCAGGGCCAGCGCAGCGTGTTCGTCGACGATGGCTGCATCGTCGCCGCCGAGGGCAATTGGCGCGAGACCGTGCCGCTGAAGGACATTCCGCTCACCCGCAGCGGCGCCATCAGCTTCCAGGTCGAGAACGCCATGGCCGCCATCGGTGCGGCCTGGGGCGCGGGCCTGAGCTGGCACGCGATCCGGGCCGGCCTGGCCAGCTTCGTCAACGACGCCGACAACGCGCCGGGTCGTTTCAACGTGATGGACTACCACGGCGCCACCATCATCGCCGACTACGGCCACAACCCGGACGCCATGCGCGCCCTGGTGCAGGCGGTGGAAGCCATGCCGGGCAACCGCCGCTCGGTGGTCATCTCGGGCGCGGGCGACCGCCGTGACGAGGACATCCGCGAACAGACCCAGATCCTGGGCAAGGCCTTCGACGATGTGATCCTCTACCAGGACGCCTGCCAGCGCGGCCGGGCCGACGGCGAGGTGCTGGCCCTGCTCCAGCAGGGCTTGAAGGGCGCCCCGCGCACCACGCATGTGGAAGAGATCCACGGGGAGTTCGTCGCCATCGACGCCGCCCTGGGCCGGCTGCAACCGGGCGACTTGTGCCTGGTGCTGGTGGACCAGGTCGAGGAAGCCCTGGCCCATCTGCAGAAACGGGTGAGCGAACCGCCGCTGCACTGAGCCGAAATCAACCCACAGCACCTTGATCCATCTCAGATGGAGGTGGATCGGGCGCTTTTTCAGACCTTCGCCTGTCGGGCTCTCGCGGAATACTGCTCAGGGTTATCCCTGAGAGGCGAGGCCCCATGCCGTCCCGATTTCACTCCCTGCGCCTGCGGCTGATCGCCGCCTGTGGCGCGCTCGTGCTGGTCAGCCTGTTGTTGCTGGCCGGCCTCAACCAGTGGACCGCGCACCGCGCGGCCCTGCAGAGCCTGACCGGCCAGACCCTGGCACTGGGTCGTGCCCACGCCAGCGCCATCGCCGAATGGATGGCCCAGCGGCGCGCCGTGGTCGCATCCATCGCCCCGGCGGTGAGCGAAGCCGATCCGGTGCCGCGTCTGCGCCAGGCCGACCAGGCCGGTGGCTTCGACACCACCTACTTCGGCTTTGCGGACAAGCGCATCGTCTTCTCCAAGCCGCAGGACCTGCCCGCCGGCTATGACCCGACCAGTCGCCCCTGGTACACCAGCGCCGCCGCCGGTCAGGGCGTGGTCATCACCGCCCCCTATGTGGACGCCAGCACCAAGAAGCTGGTGATCACCTTTGCCCAGGCCCTGCGTGACGGCGGTGCGGTGCAGGCCGTGGCCGCCGGCGACGTGTTCATGGACGGCGTTTCGCGCAACGTGGCCGCCATCCGCCCCACGCCGCACAGCTTCGGCTTCATCGTGGCCAAGGACGGCAAGGTCATGGTCCACGAGGACGTGAGCAAGGTGCTGCAGCCGGCCGCCCAGTTGGCTCCGGCCCTGGGGGATGCCGCCACGCTGGCCTCGTCGGACCGCTTGAGCGAGGTGCGCATCGGCCAGCGCGACATGCTGCTGGGCGCCCAGCCGATCGAAGGCACCGACTGGACCCTGGTGGTCGCCCTGGACCGTGACGAAGCCCTGGCCGGCGTGACCGCGATGGCCTGGCAATCCCTGCTCGGCAGCCTGGCGCTGGCGGCCCTGGCGGTGGGCATCGTCGGCGGTCTGGTCGCTGCCCGCCTGCGCCGGCTGACGCAACTGCGCGACGCGATGCGCGACGTGGCCTCGGGCGAGGGCGATCTGACCCGGCGCATCCCGGCCGACGGCCGCGACGAACTGGCCGACATCGCCGGCAGCTTCAACCGCTTCGTCGACAAGCTGCAGCAGACGCTGCGCGAGATCCGTGGCGCCAGTGAATCGGTGCGGGTCGCCAGCCACGAGATCGCCACGGGCAACCAGGACCTGTCCTCGCGCACCGAGAGCATGGCCTCCAGCCTGCAGCAGACCGCCAGCTCGATGGAGGAGATGACCTCGCAGGTCGGCCATTCCGCCGACACCGCGACCCAGGCCAACCAGCTCGCGATCTCGGCCGCCGAGGCGGCCCAACGGGGCGGCGAGGTGGTGACCCAGGTGGTGGCGAGCATGAACGAGATCTCCGGCAGCTCGCGCCGCATGGCCGAGATCATCGGCGTGATCGACGGCATCGCCTTCCAGACCAACATCCTGGCGCTGAACGCAGCCGTCGAGGCGGCCCGCGCCGGCGAACAGGGCCGCGGTTTCGCGGTGGTGGCCGGCGAGGTGCGTCAGCTGGCCCAGCGCAGCGCCGAAGCCGCCAAGGAGATCAAGGGCCTGATCGACACCTCGACCCGCCAGGTCACCGATGGCGCCGAACAGGTCGGCCGCACCGGCGCGGTGATGGAAGAGATCGTCGGCAGCGTGCGACGCGTCTCGGACCTGATCGGCGAGATTGCCTCGGCCTCGGCCGAGCAGCGCGACGGCATCGGCCAGGTGAACCAGGCCGTCAGCCAGCTGGACCAGGTCACGCAGCAGAACGCGGCCCTGGTGGAACAGGGCGCTGCGGCGGCCGACAGCCTGAAGGCGCAGGCCGCCCGGCTGGCCGAAGCGGTGGGCACCTTCCGCATCGGCCACTGAGCCTCGCTCCCATCCGCTGTGCCACACTGGGTCCATGGCCCCTCTGTGTGACACCGTGTCCGCCGCCACCGACCGCTGCCCGCGGTGTGGCGGCGCTTTCCATTGCGGCCGCCAGGACAGCGAACCCTGCGCCTGCGGTTCGCTGACGCTCAGCCCCGCGCTGCTGGCGGCCCTGCGCGAGCGCTACCCCAGCTGCCTGTGCCTGGCCTGCCTGAAAGCACTGGCGGCGGGGGCCCCGCTGGCGCCGCCCGCCGCCTGAAGCCAGGTCGATCCGGAACTCAGGCCGCCGTTCAGGCCAGGGGCGCCGGGGTGCGGATCAGGTGGTCGAAGGCCGACAGCGCCGCCTTGGCCCCCTCGCCGGTGGCGATGATGATCTGCTTGTAGGGCACGGTCGTCACGTCGCCCGCGCCGTACACGCCCGGCACGCTGGTGTGGCACTTGGCATCCACCACGATCTCGCCGAACTTGGACAGCTCCAGCGTGCCCTTGAGGAACTCGCTGTTGGGCACCAGGCCGATCTGCACGAACACGCCTTCCAGCGCCACCGTGTGCTCCTCGCCGGAGACGCGGTCCTTGTACTTCAGGCCATTGACCTTGTGGCCGTCGCCGGTGATCTCGGTGGTCTGGGCGTTCACGTGGATCTCGACGTTGGGCAGGCTCTTGAGCTTGTGGACCAGCACCGCATCGGCCTTGAGCTGATCGGCAAATTCGACCAGGGTGACATGGGCCACCACGCCGGCCAGGTCGATGGCCGCCTCGACACCGGAGTTGCCGCCGCCGATCACCGCCACGCGCTTGCCCTTGAACAGCGGGCCGTCGCAGTGCGGGCAGTAGGCCACGCCCTTGGTCTTGTACTCCTGCTCGCCCGGCACGTTGACGTTGCGCCAGCGCGCACCGGTGGCCACGATGACGGTGCGGCTCTTCAACTCGGCGCCGTTGCTCAGCTTGATGGTGGCATAGCCCCCCGGCTGGGCGGCCGGCACCAGCTGGTCCACCTTCTGGTTGGCCATGATGTCCACGTCATAGACGCGCACATGGGCTTCCAGCGCGGCGGCGAACTTGGGGCCCTCGGTCTCGGGCACGGAGATGAAGTTCTCGATGCCCAGGGTGTCCAGCGTCTGGCCGCCGAAGCGCTCGGCCACGATGCCGGTGCGGATGCCCTTGCGGGCCGCATAGATGGCCGCGGCCGCGCCGGCCGGGCCGGCGCCCACCACCAGCACGTCGAACGGGGCCTTGGTGGCCAGCTTGGCGGCGTCGCGGGCGGCGGCGCCGGTGTCGATCTTGGCCAGGATCTCGGGCAGCTCCATGCGGCCCTGGGCGAAGGGCTGGCCGTTCAGGAACACGGCCGGCACGCCCATGATCTCGCGCTCGTCGATCTCGTTCTGGAACAGACCACCGTCGATCGCCACATGGCGGACGCGCGGGTTGAGCACGGCCATCAGGTTGAGCGCCTGCACCACCTCCGGGCAGTTGTGGCAGCTCAGCGACATGTAGGTCTCGAAGACGAAGTCGCCGTCCAGGGCCTGGATCTGTTCGATCACGTCGGCTTCGACCTTGGGCGGGTGACCACCGGCCCACAGCAGGGCCAGCACCAGCGAGGTGAACTCGTGGCCCATCGGGATGGCGGCGAAGCGCACGCCCATGTCGGCCCCGGCGCGGGTGATCTGGAAGCTGGGACGGCGGGCGTCCTGACCGTCAAAGCGGGCCGTGATCTTGGCCGGCGCGATGGCGGCGATCTCGGTCAGCAGCTCGCGCATCTCGGCGGAAGCCGGGCGGTCATCGAGGCTGGCCACCAGCGCGATGGGCTGGCTGATGCGCTCGAAATAAGCCTGGAGCTGGGCTTGGGTGGAGGCGTCCAACATGGCGTGTCCTTTCTGCGGTGTGTTCAGGCGAGGTCATCCCGACCCCGTTGAAACCATCCGCGGAACGCACCGGGACGATTTCAACGGGGCCTGAGCACCCCGGGCGGGCAGCCCGGGGGGAGGCTAAAGGCGGACAGGGCGCCCGCCTTGGCTTGGATCATGAAACGGCTTAGATCTTGCCGACCAGGTCCAGCGAGGGCTTCAGCGTGGCCGCGCCTTCGGTCCACTTGGCGGGGCAGACTTCGCCCGGGTGCGAGGCCACGTACTGGGCGGCCTTGACCTTGCGCAGCAGTTCGGTGGCGTCGCGGCCGATGCCGTTGTCATGGATTTCGCACAGCTTGATCTGGCCTTCCGGGTTGATCAGGAAGGTGCCGCGCAGGGCCAGGCCTTCTTCTTCGATCATCACGTCGAAGTTGCGGGTGATGGCGCCGGTCGGGTCGCCAACCATCACGTACTTGACCTTCTTGATCGCGTCCGAGGTGTCGGCCCAGGCCTTGTGGGCGAAGTGGGTATCGGTCGAGACGGAGTAGACCTCGACGCCCAGCTTCTTGAATTCAGCGTAGTGCTCGGCCAGGTCTTCCAACTCGGTCGGGCAGACGAAGGTGAAGTCGGCGGGGTAGAACACCACCACGCTCCAGTGGCCCTTCAGGGTGGCATCGGTCACTTCCAGGAACTTGCCGTCTTGGTAAGCCTGGGCCTTGAACGGCTTGATTTCGGTGTTGATCAGGGACATGCGTCACTCCTCTGTGTGGTTGGTGAGGTGAAAAACGGTACGGGATGAATGTTAGGCCGCGATGATCATGTCGTGGATTGATTGATCGAATCCGGCCGATTGGTTCATCCTATCGCCCCTGGGACTGGGATTGGTGCAAGCGGGTGTACAAGCCGCCCCGCGCCAGCAGCTCGGCGTGCCGGCCCTGCTCCACCACCTGGCCCTGGTCCATCACAACGATCCAGTCGGCCGTCTCGATGGTGGACAGCCGGTGGGCGATCACCAGCGTCGTGCGGTCCCGGGCCAGCGAGCCCAGCGCCTCCTGCACCTGGCGCTCGCTCTCGTTGTCCAGCGCCGAGGTGGCCTCGTCCAGGATCAGCACCGGCGCGTCCTTCAGGAAGGCCCGGGCAATCGCGATGCGCTGACGCTGGCCGCCGCTGAGGTTCACACCGTTGTGGCCGCAGGGCGCGTCCAGCTGCTGCGGCAGCCGTTCGATGAACTCCCAGGCATGGGCGGCCTGGGCCGCCGCCAGGATCTTCTCGCGGGGCAGGTCCGGTCGGCCGTAGGCCATGTTGGCGGCCACGCTGTCATCGAACAGCACCACCTGCTGGCCCACCCAGGCCAGCTGCTCGCGCCAACTGCGCAGCTCCAGGCCGGCAATGTCGTGGGCGCCGTAGTGGATCGCCCCCTGCTGCGGCGCATAAAAGCGCGCCAGCAGCTGCGCCACCGTGGTCTTGCCGCTGCCGGAAGCGCCCACCAGCGCCACCGTCTGGCCCGGCGACACCGTCAGGCTGAAGTCGCGCAGCGCCGGCTGCTCCTGCCCCGGGTAGGCGAAGGTGACGTGGTCGAACACGATGGGCTGCAACGGCGTGCCGGCCGGCAGCGGCGTGCCCTGGCCCTCGGGTTCCAGCGGCTGGTCGAGCAGGTCGAACAGGCCGCGCGCCGAGGCCAGGCCGCTCTGGATGGTGCCGTTGATGTTGGTCAGGCGCCGGATCGGCTCGAACAGCAGCGACATCGCGGTGACAAAGCCGAAGAACTCGCCCGGCGTGAGCAGGTTGCGCGCCGACAGCGTCATCACGACGAAGATCACGCCGGAGACGGCCAGCGCCGCCAGCACCTGCACCAGCGGCACGTTGGCCGACTGCACCCGCACCGCCCGCATCGTGGCCCGGCGCAGGTCCTCGCTGAGGTGGTTGAAGCGGCCGGACTCGTAGTCGCGGGCGCCGAAGATCTTCAGCTCCTTGACCCCGTTCAGACCGGCTTCGAGCTGGCCGGCCAGTTGCCCGGCCAGGGTGCGCATGGTCTCGTTGGAGACCCGCAGCTTGCGGCTGGCCACGCGGATCAGCACCGCCACGACGGGCGCCACCAGCAGGATCAGCAGCGTCAGGTGCCAGGCCAGCAGGAACAGCTTGAGGGTCAGGCCGACGATGATCAGCGTGTCCCGGATGATGATGATCCAGGCCGAGGACAGGGCCTGGCTGAGCAGTGGCACATCGTTGAGGATGCTGCTGAGCATGCGTCCGTGCGAGCGGGCCTGGTGCTCGGCCAGCGGCAGACCGGTCTGGTGGCGGAACACCTCCTGGCGCAGGTCCGACATCGCATGCTGGGCCACCGCCTGGCTGGCCACGTTGGCGATGTAGTCCACCAGCCCCTTGGCGGCGAAGGTCAGCGCCAGCAACAGCGGCAGGCGCCAGCCGGCCTGCGGGTCCTTGGCGATCAGGCCCTTGTCCACCAGGCCCTCCAGCAAGGTGGGCACCAGCGGCTCCAGGCCGGCCGCCACCCCCATGGCCAGCAGCGCCACCACCGCGGTGCGCCAATAGGGCCGGGCATAGCCCAGCAGGCGACGGTAAACCTGGACGGAATCGCTCATCCGCAGTTCCTCATTCGCGGCGCAGCACTTTGTCGACGAACCAGGTCCCCAGGCGGGAATGCTTCTGGTGGTCGTACTCGTCCTGCAAGGCCTGCGGGTCGTAGACGTTCTGCACCCAGTCCAGGAAGGCGATCGGTGCAGCCCGGTTGGCCTTCAGGTAGGCGTCGAAGAAATAATCCAGACGACCGGTGTTGCCGAACCTGAAATGACCGTAGCGCCAGTTCAGCTCGGTCAGCTGCTCGATCGGCTCCCCCAGGTGGAAGTGGCGGTACAGCGCCGCCGCCAACCCCGCCCGGTCAGCGCCCGACTTGCAGTGCAGCATGGCCGGGTATTCGATCGTCTCGAAGGCATCGCGCAGCGCCAGCACCTCTTCCTTGGACGGCATGCGGCGGGACCCCAGCGAGTGGTTCACCAGGGTCAGCCCCAGCCGGCGGCAGGCATCTTCTTCCAGGGCGTAGGCGCCCTGCTGCGGGTTCACGCCGCGCAGGTTGATCACGGTGCGCACCCCCAGCGTGCGCCGGTAGCGACGCAGCTGAGCCGGGCTGGGCTGGCTCAGGCGGTACATGCCGCCGCCCAGGTGGTGCAGGTTGTTGTAGAGCGCCCGGAACGCCCCGTGGTCCACCAGGTACATGTCGAGGCGGGCGATCAGCCGGCCCAGGCGGG
>JAYSCA010000061.1:0-9576 GCA_041915165.1 Ideonella sp. | reverse complement strand
CGAAACCGAGGGCGATACCGCGGTGGAGTCCGATCCCGCGGACGCCGAACCCGCCGCGGAGGTGGCCGAGGCCGCCCCGCTGGACGACGAGGCCCCGGCCGTGGTGCTGGCGCCGCCGCCCGCGGCCGAACCCGTGTTCGAGCACCTGCCCCAGGCCTGGGTGCTGGAGCTCTCCAGCTTCCAGCTCGATGGTGTGCAGGGCTTCGAGCCCAGCGCCGCCGCGGTGCTGAACGTGACCCAGGACCATCTGGACTGGCATGGCTCGATGGACGCCTATGCCGCGGCCAAGGCGCGCATCTTCGGCCAGCAGGCGGTGATGGTGATCAACCGCGACGACCCGCTGGTGGAGGCCATGGTGCCGGCGCCGGTGATGGTCAGCCCCGGTCGCGGCCGGCCCAAGAAGGCCGTCAGCCGCCACGTCTGCCGCTTCGGCCTGAACCCGCCGCAACACCCGGGCGACTTTGGCCTGGTGGTGGAGGGTGGCATGGCCTGGCTGGTGCGGGCCATGCCCAGCGACGAGACCATCAAGCGCCGCAAGGACGAGCCCGAAGAACTCATCCTGCAGCGGCTGATGCCGGCCGATGCGCTGCGCATCCGCGGCCGCCACAACGCCGCCAACGCGCTGGCCGCGCTGGCGCTGGCCACCGCGATCGACTGCCCGCTGGCGCCGATGCTGCACGGCCTGCGCGAGTACCGCGGCGAGCCGCACCGCGTGGAATCGGTGGGCATCGTCGGCGGCATCGAGGCCTTTGACGACAGCAAGGGCACCAATGTGGGCGCGACCGTGGCCGCGCTGGACGGCCTGGGCGCCGACCGCCACGGCAAGCTGGTGGTGATCCTGGGCGGGCTGGGCAAGGGGCAGGATTTCGCCCCGTTGGCCGGTCCGGTGGCGCGCTGCGCGCGCGCCGTGGCCACCATCGGCCGCGATGCGGAGGCCATCGAGGCGATGCTGGCCGGCACCGGCGTGCCCTTCCAGCGCCATGCCACGCTGGAGGCGGCCGTGCCCTGGTGCTTCGAGCAGGCGCGCAGCGGCGACGCCGTGCTGCTCAGCCCGGCCTGCGCCAGCATGGACATGTTCCGTGACTACGCTCATCGCTCGCAGGTGTTCATCGCCGCCGTGCAGCAATGGGCGGCCGACCATGGCGAGGTGCTTGCATGAAGCTGGCCGCCGCCCTGCCGAACTGGTCCGAGGCGCGTGAGCGTCTGGCCGGGCTGTGGGCGCGTGGCCGCGACGGCAGCGAGCACCTGCCCATCCGCGACTGGGTGGGCGGCAGCACGACGCGGCCGGCCGCGGTGTCGGGCTTCGACGCCGCGCTGATCTGGGTCGTCGTCTGCCTGCTGGCCTTCAGCCTGGTGATGGTCTATTCGGCCTCGGTGGCCATGCCTGACAGCCCGAAGTTCTCGCGCTACGACACCAGCTACTTCCTGGTGCGCCAGTCGGCCTTCGTCGCGGTGGCGTTTGTCGCGGCGGTGATCACGCTGCAGATCCCGATCTCGACCTGGGAGAAATGGGCGCCCTGGCTGTTCGCCACCACGCTGGCCATGTTGATCGTCACGCTGATCCCCTTCATTGGCAAGGGCGTGAACGGCGCGCGCCGCTGGATCCCGCTGGGTATCATGAACTTCCAGCCCAGCGAGCTGTGCAAGCTGGCCATGGCCATGTACGCCGCCAGCTACATGGTGCGCAAGATGGAGGTCAAGGAGAACTTCATCAAGGCGGTCTGGCCGATGGCGGTGTCGCTGGGCGTGGTCGGCGTGCTGCTGCTGGCCGAGCCGGACATGGGCGCCTTCATGGTGATCGCCGCGATCGCGCTGGGCATCCTGTTCCTGGGCGGCGTGAACGGCCGCATGTTCCTGCTCAGCGTGGCGGTGCTGGTTGGCGCCTTCGTGCTGATGATCGTGTTCAGCGAGTTCCGGCGCCAGCGCATCTTCGCCTACCTGGACCCGTGGAACCCCAACTACGCGCAGGGCAAGGCCTACCAGCTGACCCACTCGCTGATTGCCTTCGGCCGCGGTGAGTTCTTCGGCCAGGGTCTGGGCAATTCGATCGAGAAGCTGCACTACCTGCCCGAGGCCCACACCGACTTCCTGATGGCGGTGATCGGTGAGGAACTGGGCTTCGTCACCGTGGTGATCGTGATCCTGGCCTTCTTCTGGATCACCCGCCGCATCTTCGTCATCGGCCGTCAGGCCATCGCGCTGGACCGTGTCTTCGCCGGGCTGATGGCCCAGGGCATTGGCATCTGGTTTGGCGCGCAGAGCTTCATCAACATGGGTGTGAACCTGGGCGTGCTGCCCACCAAGGGCCTGACCCTGCCGCTGCTGTCCTATGGCGGTTCGGGCGTGCTGCTGAACCTGGTCGCGCTGGCCATCGTGCTGCGGGTGGATCAAGAGAACCGGCAACTGATGCGGGGAGGCCGGGCATGAGCGCGATGGCCACCACCCGTCACCTGGTCATCATGGCCGCCGGCACCGGCGGGCATGTGATTCCCGGCCTGGCCGTGGCCCGGGAAATGGGCACCCGCGGCTGGACGGTCAGCTGGCTGGGCACCGAGGGCGGGATGGAAAACCGCCTGGTGCCGCCCACTGGCATCTCGATGGACCGGCTGGCCTTCAGTGGCCTGCGCGGCAAGGGCCTGGCCCATACCGTGGGCGGCGTGTTCCGTCTGCTCAAGGCCTTCTGGGACAGTCTCTGGATCTTCCGTCGCCGCCGCGCCGACGCGGTGCTGGGCATGGGCGGCTATGTCTGCTTCCCCGGCGGCTGGGTGGCCAAGCTCACCGGCCGGCCGCTGGTGCTGGTCAATGCCGACGCGGCCCTGCTGATGAGCAACAAGGCGCTGCTGCCGGTGGCTGACAAGGTGGCCTTCGGCTTCGATGGCCCGGCCGTCGAGAAGGTGAAGCAGGCGGTGGTGACCGGCAACCCGGTGCGCGCCGAGATCGAGGCCATGCCGGGGCCCGAAGCCCGCTTTGCCGGTCGCACGGGCCCGCTGCGCGTGCTGGTGGTTGGCGGCAGCCTGGGCGCGCGCGTGCTCAACGAGCAGGTGCCGGCCGCACTGGCCCACCTGCCGGCCGAGCAGCGCCCGCAGGTGACGCACCAGACCGGCATGGCCCACCTGGAAGAGGTGCGGGGCCGTTATGCGACGCTGGGCGTGCAGGCCGAGGTGCTGCCCTTCATCGACGACATGGACCGTCGCCTGGCCGACTGCGACGTGATCGTCTGCCGGGCCGGCGCCATCACCGTCAGCGAACTGTGCGCGGCCGGCGTGGCCAGCGTGCTGGTGCCGCTGGTGGTCAGCACCACCTCGCACCAGCGCGACAACGCGGCCTGGATGGCGGCGCGCGGCGCGGCCATCCACCTGCCGCAGAACGAACTCAACCCGCAGTCGCTGGCGGAGCTGCTGTCGCAGCTCACGCGCGAGCGGCTGCTGGCCATGGCCCAGCAGGCCCGTCTGCTGGCCCGGCCGCAGGCCGCCGCCAAGGTGGCCGATGAAATCGAAAGGCTGGTGAAGCCGACATGAAACACGCCGTCAAACGCATCCACTTCGTGGGCATCGGGGGGGCCGGGATGAGCGGCATCGCCGAGATCCTGCACAACCTGGGCTACCTGGTCACCGGCTCCGACCAGGCCGAATCCGCCACCACCCGCCGCCTGGCCGGCCTGGGCATCGGCGTGACGATCGGCCACGACGCCGCCCACCTGGGTGCGGCCCAGGCCGTGGTCATCTCGTCGGCCGTGAAGGGCGACAACCCCGAGGTCATCGCCGCCCGGGCCCACCACATCCCGGTGGTGCCGCGCGCGGTGATGCTGGCCGAGCTGATGCGCCTGCGCAAAGGCATCGCCATCGCCGGCACCCATGGCAAGACGACGACCACCTCGCTGGTCACCAGCGTGCTGGCCGAGGCCGGGGTCGATCCGACCTTCGTGATCGGCGGCAAGCTCAACTCGGCCGGCGCCAACTCGCGCCTGGGCTCGGGCGAATTCATCGTGGTCGAGGCCGACGAGTCGGACGCCTCCTTCCTCAACCTGATGCCCATCCTGTCGGTGGTGACCAACATCGACGAGGACCACATGGACACCTACGGCCACGATTACGCCCGCCTGAAGCAGGCCTTCGTGGACTTTCTGCACCGCATGCCGTTCTACGGCGCGGCGGTGCTGTGCGGCGACGACCCCGGCGTGCAGAGCATCATCCCGATGATCTCCCGGCCGGTGATCCGCTACGGCCTGGCCGAGGATGCGGCGGTGCGCGCCGTGGACGTGCAGGCCCTGGCCGGCGGCCAGATGCAGTTCACCTGCCGGCGCCACTATGGCCATGCCATGCCGGACCTGCCCATCACGCTGAACCTGCCGGGGGTGCACAACGTGCGCAACGCGCTGGCGGCGATTGCGGTGGCCACCGAGCTGGAGCTGCCCGACGAACCCATTGTGGCCGCGCTGGCCAAGTTCAGCGGCGTGGGCCGGCGCTTCCAGCGCTACGGCGAGCTGCGCTGCCAGGGCGGCGGGCAGTTCACGCTGATCGACGACTACGGCCACCACCCGGTCGAAATGGCGGCGGTGGTGGCAGCGGCGCGCGGGGCCTTCCCGGGCCGGCGGCTGGTGCTGGCCTTCCAGCCGCACCGCTACACCCGCACCCGCGACTGCTTCGAGGACTTCGTCAAGGTGCTGGGCCAGGCCGACGCGGTGCTGCTGACCGAGGTCTATGCGGCCGGCGAGCCGCCGATCGTCGCGGCCGATGGCCGTTCGCTGGCGCGCGCGCTGCGGGTGGCGGGCAAGGTCGATCCGCTGTTCGTCGACGATGTCCAGCAGATGCCGGCCGAGATCGCGGCCTTCGCCCGCGATGGGGATGTGGTGATCGTGATGGGAGCGGGCTCGATCGGGGCCGTTCCGGCACAGGTGGTGGAACAAGCGGGGCAAGCATGAGCACGGTGGACGTGAAGGCACTTGGCAAGGTGGCCGTTCTGATGGGTGGCGATTCGGCGGAACGGCCGGTGTCGCTGATGTCGGGCGAGGGGGTGCTCAAGGCGCTGCGCGCGCAGGGCGTGGATGCCCATCCTTTCGACCCGTCCGAGCGTGAGCTCGGCGAGCTCAAGCGTGAGGGCTTTGCCCGCTGCTTCATCGCGCTGCATGGCCGCCATGGCGAGGACGGCACGGTGCAGGGCGCACTGGAACTGTTGGGCATTCCCTACACCGGCTCGGGCGTGATGGCTTCGTCGGTGGCGATGGACAAGGTCATGACCAAGCGGGTCTGGCTGGCCGAAGGCCTGCCCACGCCGCGCTGGCGCCGCCTGTCCACCGAGGAGCGCAGCCATGAGGCGGTGCGCGAGGTGCCCGATGCGCTGGGCCTGCCGCTGATCGTCAAGCCGGCCCGCGAGGGCTCTTCCTTCGGCGTCACGAAGGTGCAGGGGTATTCCGGCATGGAGGAAGCGGTCACTCTCGCGGCACAATACGACCCCGACGTGCTTTGCGAAGAATTCATTGACGGTGACGAGGTGACCTGCCCCGTGCTGGGTGAGGGCGAAGCCTCCGCCGCGTTGCCGGTGATCCGCATCCAGGCGCCCGACGGCAACTACGATTTCGAGCACAAGTACTACTCGGACGACACCCGCTACCTCTGCCCCTGCGGCCTGCCCGAGGACGAGGAACGCGAGATTCAGCGCCTGGCGGTGGCCGCCTACCGCGCCCTGGGCTGCCGGGGCTGGGGCCGTGCCGATCTGATGATCCGCGCCAGCGACCGCAAACCCTTCCTGCTTGAGATGAACACCGCGCCGGGCATGACCGGCCATTCGCTGGTGCCGCAGTCGGCGCGCTCCGTCGGCATCAGCTACGAAGAACTCTGCCTGCGCCTGCTGGCAGCCGCCACCCTGGACAGCACGCCCGCCGCCCGGACATGAAAGCCGCTGCCCTGCCCACCCCACTGCCGCCGGACGTCCGGGTGACCCAGTTCACCACGGCGTTGGTGGCCGCTGCCGCGGCCGGCCTGTTGCTGGCCGCGGCAGCGGGGTGGGTGGCGCGCCAGCCGCTGTTCGCCTTCCGGGCGATCCGGCTGGACGGCGAGGTGAGCCGCAACAGCGCGGCCACCATCCGGGCCAACATCGCCTCCCGCCTGACCGGCAACTTCTTCACGCTGGACCTGTCGTCCGCCCGCAAGGTGTTCGAGGACCTGCCCTGGGTGCGCCACGCGGTGGTTCACCGCATCTGGCCGAACCGGCTGGAAGTGACGCTGGAAGAGCACAAGCCCGCCGCCGTCTGGAAGGGCGACGAGGGCAATGACCGCCTGGTCAACACCTACGGCGAGGTCTTCGAGGCCAACGTGGGTGACGTGGACGAGGAAGACCTGCCCGAGTTCTCCGGTGACGAGGCCAGCGCGCCCGAAATGCTGGCGATGTTCCGCCGCCTGAACCCGGTCTTCGCCCCCTTGGGGCTGGAGATCGCACGGCTGGCGCTGTCGGGCCGCGGCTCCTGGGAGGCCGAACTGGACAACGGCGCCGTGGTCGAGATCGGCCGCGGCAGCGATGCGGAGGTGCAGGCGCGCTGCGAGCGCTTCGTGCGCACCGTGACCCAGGCGGCGGCCCGGCTGCCGCGTGGCTGGAGCCAGGCCGACCTGCGGCATGCCGATGGCTACGCGCTGCGCCTGAAGGGCGCCGCCGGCAGCCCCCCCAAAACCAGTACCCCGCATTGAGGCAGCATGGCCAAGGAATACAAGGATCTCGTCGTCGGGCTGGACATCGGCACCGCCAAGGTGATGGCGGTGGTGGCCGAGGTCGTGGCCGGCGGTGAGCTGCGCGTGGCCGGTCTGGGCGTGGCGTCCTCGCACGGTCTCAAGCGCGGCGTGGTGGTCAACATCGACGCCACCGTGCAGAGCATCCAGCAGGCGCTCAAAGAGGCCGAGATGATGGCCGCCTGCAAGATCGAGCGCGTCTACACCGGCATCACCGGCAGCCACATCCGGGGCCAGAACAGCACCGGCATGGTGATCGTGCGCGACAACCGCGAGGTCACGCCCACCGACGTGGCGCGGGTGATCGAGACCGCCAAGGCGATCAACATCCCGAACGACCAGCGCCTGCTGCTGGTCGAGTCGCAGGAATTCGTGATCGACGGCCACGAGGTCAAGGAGCCGATCGGCATGAGCGGCAGCCGGCTTGAGGTCAAGGTGCACATCGCCACCGGGGCCCAGAGCGCGGCCGAGAACATCATCAAGTGTGTGCGGCGCTGCGGCCTGGAGGTCGAACAGCTGTGCCTGACGCCGACCGCCTCGGCCGCCGCGGTGCTGACCGACGACGAGAAGGACCTGGGCGTGGCGGTGGTGGACATCGGCGCCGGTACCACCGACGTGGCCATCTACACCGGTGGCTCGATCCGCCACACCGCGGTGATCCCGATCGCCGGCGACCTGATCACCAGCGACATCGCGATGGCGCTGCGCACGCCGACCAAGGACGCGGAAGAGATCAAGGTCGAGTACGGCGTGGCCAAGCAGCTGCTGGCCGACCCGGCCGAACAGCTGGAAGTGCCCGGGCTGGGCGACCGGGTGCCGCGCATGCTCAGCCGCCAGGCCCTGGCCGGCGTGATCGAGCCGCGGGTGGAGGAGATTTTTTCGCTGGTGCACCAGGTGATCCGCGATTCGGGCTACGAGGAACTGCTGTCCTCGGGCATCGTGATCACTGGCGGCACGGCGGTCATGCCGGGCATGGTCGAGCTGGGGGAGGACATCTTCCTCAAGCCGGTCCGCAAGGGCCTGCCGACCTATTCCAGCGCCTTGTTCGACATGGTGGCCAATCCGCGTTCGGCCACCGTGATGGGTCTGCTCGAAGAAGCACGGCTCGCCCACACCCGCGGCCACAAGGCCGCGCAACAGGCGGGTTCGGTCAAGACCATGTTCGGGAAAGCGCGGGACTGGTTCCTGGGTAATTTTTGAGTTTCTGAAGTAAGCGGTCCCAAGGGGCAGACACAGGCCCCGGTCGGACCAGAGTTCAACGCAAACGGCAACTGCAACGAGACGGAGAAGGAGGTCACCATGGCCATCGAGATGATCGAGGAATTCGACCAAGGCACGCAGATCAAGGTGATTGGCGTGGGCGGCGGCGGCGGCAACGCGGTCGAGCACATGATCGCCCAGGGCGTTCAGGGCGTGGAGTTCATCTGCGCCAACACCGACGCCCAGGCGCTCAACCGCAGCGCGGCGCGCCATCTGGTGCAGCTGGGCAACACGGGCCTGGGGGCTGGCTCCAAGCCGGACGTGGGCCGCCAGTCGGCCGAAGAGGCAGAAGCCCGCATCCGCGAGGCCATCTCCGGCGCCCACATGCTGTTCATCACGGCTGGCATGGGCGGTGGCACCGGCACCGGCGCCGCGCCGGTGATCGCCCGCGTGGCCAAGGACATGGGCATCCTGACCGTCGGCGTGGTGACCAAGCCCTTCGAATTCGAAGGTGGCCGCCGCAGCAAGCAGGCCGATGCCGGCGTCTCCGAGCTGGAAGCCAACGTCGACTCGCTGATCGTGGTGCTCAACGAGAAGCTGCTGGAAGTGCTGGGCGACGACGTCACCCAGGACCAGGCCTTCGGCCATGCCAATGACGTGCTGAAGAACGCCGTGGGCGGCATCAGCGACATCATCCACATGGACGCCTTCGTGAACGTCGACTTCGAAGACGTGAAGACGGTGATGAGCGAGCCGGGCAAGGCCATGATGGGCACCGCGATGGCCACCGGTCCCGACCGCGCCATCAAGGCCGCCGAGGCCGCCGTGGCCTGCCCGCTGCTGGAAGGCATCGACCTGTCCGGCGCGCGTGGCGTGCTGGTGCTGATCGCCGCCGCCCGCTCGACCTTCAAGCTGTCGGAAAGCAAGAACGCGATGAACACCATCCGCCGTTATGCGGCGGAGGATGCGCACGTGATCTTCGGCGCCGCCTACGATGACAGCCTGGGCGACCAGCTGCGCGTGACCGTGATCGCCACCGGCCTGTCCACCGCCAAGCGCGCCGCCGCGCCGCTGACCGTGGTGCAGTCGCAGCCGATGCTGCGCACCGGTACCGACAACCTGCCGATGCTCAACACCCCGATGGGCGCCGTGGCCCAACCGACGGTGGCCCAACCGGTGGCGGCCGCCCCGGTTCAGCAACAGGACTACGGTGCGCTGGCGACGCCCAGCGTGTGGCGCACCGGCCGCACCCAGGCCGCGGCCAAGGTGGAGGCCCTGAGCTCCAACGGCATGGACGAGATCGAGATCCCGGCCTTCCTGCGCAAGCAGGCGGACTGAACGCGAACGACTCGTTGCTGTGTCAGGGGGCGCTTCGGCGCCCCCTTTTTCATGGGCGCGCGAGGGGGGCGCGGTGTCGCTCAGGCAGGGGACACGGGCGGATGCGGGCGCTCTACACTCGCCGCATGAGGCCGATCTCCGTGCTCATCGTCGAGGACGACGAACGCGTGCGCAACGCGTTTTCCGCCATCCTGCAGGGCGCTGCCGACATGCGCCTGCTGGGCTGGGCTGGGGATGTGGCCGATGGCCAGGCCCTGCTGGACGCCACCCGACCGGATGTGCTGCTGGTCGACCTGGGCCTGCCCAGCGGCAGCGGCAT
>JAYSCA010000060.1:0-9623 GCA_041915165.1 Ideonella sp. | reverse complement strand
CACGCCAGGGGCAGGGCTGGAGCCCCGTGCCGCATTCGCCGACCAGTCTCGTCTCTTGAAACATGGCGGGGTCTTGCGGACCCCACCGCTCCAAGAGCAATGACCCGCCGGCACACCCCACAGAGGCCGGGGTGGCGCGACTGAACGCTTCTACTCTTGCCCGCTGTCAAGCAGGTTTCAGGCCAGGGGCCACGCCCCGGGGCCGCCCGGCGGCGGCACGCCCAACACCCGGCCGCCCTGCCCCAGCCATGGGCCTGCCCTCCCCCAGGACGGGGCAATCTGCCCCAGGCTGGTTCAAACCCCTCGCGTGCGCGCGACACCGGCGGCTCGGACAGTCTCAAAATCATCGGCGGTTCAAACCCCTCGCGTGCGCGCGACACCAGTTTGAGGCCCCCAACGACGGTCCCCATGGCACGCCAGATGCTTGATGCCAGGCAAGAGTAGAAGCGTTCAGCGCACGGTCTGGCCGGCGCCCGGAAATTGCTCTTGCAACACCGGTGGGCGCCTGCGGATGGCAGTGCGGCGCACCGGGTTCCAACAGCCTTTGATCCGGAGCCCCTGTCCATGCAACGTCGCCAGCTTCTGTCCCTTCTGCCTGCCGCCGCCGCCAGCACCGCCTGGCCCCTGTCGGGTGCCGCGCGGGCCGCCACCCCCGGCCTGCTGCCGCTGCGCTTCACGCTGGATTTCCGCATCACCGGCCAGACGTCGCCCTTCTTCTTGGCGCAGGCCCAGGGCTATTACCGTGCCGAGGGGCTGGACGTCAGCATCGACACCGGCGCCGGTTCGGTGGCCTCCATCACCCGAGTGGCCAGCGGCGCCTACGACCTGGGCCTGGGCGACATCAGCTCGCTGATCGAGTTCCAGTCCCGCAACGGCGACGCGGTGAAGGCGATCTTCCAGTACTACAACCGCGCGCCCTTCGTGATCATCGGCCGCAAGGACCGCGGCATCACCACCGACTTCCACAGCCTCAAAGGCAAGCGCGTGGCCGCCGCCGCGGTCGAGTCCACCCGCCGCCTGTGGCCGATGGTGGAGCGCAAGCTGAAGCTGGGGGGCAACTTCTTCGAATGGGTGACGACCGACTTCTCGGTGCGCGACAACGTGATGGTGCGTGGCGACGTGGACGCGGCCACCTACTTCCACGACTCGGCCATCTCGCTGTTCACCCGCATGCCGCCCGCCGAGCTGTCGGTGCTGCCCTATGCCAACGCCGGCCTGGACCTGTACGGCAACGCCGTCCTGGCCAGCCGCAAGCTGATCGCGGAGCACCCGCAGGCGCTGCGCGGCTTTCTGCGCGCCACGACCCGCGCGATCAAAGAGACCCTGGCCCACCCCGAGGCCGCGATGGCCGCCCTCAAGCAGCGCGAGCCCATCCTCGACCTGGCGGTGGAACGCCAGCGCTGGGGCATCACCCGCGGCTATGTGGCCACCACCGAGACCCGCAGCGAGGGCCTGGGCGGCGTGCACATGGCGCATGTGGGCCGGCAGATCGCCGGGGTGACCGAGACCTTCGGCCTGAGCAGCGCGCCGACCGGCGCCCAGCTCTACGACCTGTCCTTCTTGCCCCCGCTGGCCGAGCGCCTGGTCAAGGCCTGACCGGCCGGCTTGGGGCGTGAGCGCGCCGGCTTGGCCACCGGCGCGGGCAGCGCGTCGGCGGTGACGCCGATCAGCTGGGCCAGGCGCTGGCGGTCCTCCAGCTCATCGCTCAGCAGGAAGTGCGGCTTGGCCCCGGGGTAGGGGAAGCCGTCCACCACCGGGTCCAGCAGCGCGCGGCCGGCCTCGGTGGGCTTGAGGAAGCACTGGTTGTCGCACAGAAAAGCCACCACCTTGCCGTGCTGGTACAGCGCGTACTCCCCGAACATCTTGCGGTGGGTGATGCCCGGCGTGCCGGCCAGTTGGTCCAGCACGAACTGCAGAAAGTCGACATCGGTGGCCATGGCGGCATCCTAAGCCGGCGCCCGGCGCGAAGCAGCACCTAGAGCGAAGCCAGAAAGGCCAGCAAGGCCGCGCGGTCCTCGGCGTTCAGCCCCAGCACCGCGGCGCGGGCCGGGGCCGCTTCGCCGCCATGCCACAGCACCGCCTCCAGCGGATCGCGGGCCCGGCCATCGTGCAGCAGGCCCACCCGCTCGTCCACCACCGCGCGCAGGCCCAGGCCCCACAGTGGCGGTGTGCGCCACTGGCGGCCGCTGGCCAGGTAGTCGGGCCGGCCGTCGGCCAGCTCCGGCCCCAGGTCGTGCAACAGCAGGTCGGTGTAGGGGTGGATGGTCTGGTCCGACAGGGCCGGCAGCGCGTCGAAGCGGCCGGTGTGCAGCACTGGCTGGTGGCAGGCGGCACAACCGGCCTGGGCGAACAGGGCCTCGCCGCGGCGCACGCGGGGCGCGTCCGCCTCGCGCCGCGCCGGCACCCCCAGCACCTGCAGGTAGCGGGTCATCGCGTCCAGCCCGCTGTCGGCCAGCTCAGGGTGGCGGTCGGCCGTCCAGGCGGCGCAGGCGGTCTGCGCCGGCGGGCAGTTGGGCATGGGAAAGACCGGGGTGGTGATGCCCATGTCGCCCGCCAGCGCCCCGGCGACCTGCTGGCGCACGCTGGGTTGGTTGGCCTTCCAGCCGAAGCGGCCCAGCACGGTGCGGCCAGCCACCGCGTCCCACACCCGGTTGGGCTGGCCGGCCACGCCCTGGCCGGCGCGGCGCTGGGCCTCGGCCAGGGCGAGGAGGTCGGCCTCGGGCACGGCTTCGAGCAAGCCCAGGCCGACCATCGGCGGCGCCACGCGCACGGAGGTCTGCACCGCCGCGGCCATCGGCCCGAAAGCCAGGTGCTGGAAAGACAGGTGGGGGCGGCGCAGCGTGATCACCGTGCCATCGGCCAGCGTCACCGGCACCGGGGCCCACTGCAGCACCGCCTCGCCCTCGCCCGGCACGCCGGGCACGCCCTGCTCGTTGAGCTGGTCGCCATAGCGCGGCTCGGGCCGCGGGCCGCCATGGGCGTCCTGCCCCGGCACCGACAGCCGCACCAGCATGGAACGCATCGGCTCGGCCGCGCTGTCGGGCGGCGCGCCGCCGCCGTTGCGCGCATGGCAGGCGGTGCAGGCCGGCCGGTTGTAGGTGGGCCCCAGGCCGGCGATGCCCGGGTCCAGCGAGGGCGAGACGACCCAGGTCTGGCGCACCAGGCCGCGGCCCTGGGCCACGCTGGCCTGGGCCTCGGGCGGCACGGCCGCCCAGACGATGCGACCGTAGGCCTCGCGATCGGCCGCATTCACGGTCAGCACACCCCCGGCACCCAAACGGGCTGCCGGCGCCAGCGCCAGCAGACCGGCGCAGGCCAGCAGACCGCCCCCCAGCGCGAGCAGGCGCCGCCACCGACGCAGGCTCAAAACCCGCATGGACACTCCCTTCAGGCCAGGCCGGCCGCCGGCAGGCGGCTCAGCTGTTGACGGGCTGCTGCCAGCCGCGCATCGCGATCGGCGGCCCAGTGGGCCAGCAAGGCATTGCGGGCCGGGTCGGGCGCCGGCTCGGGCTGGCCGGGGCGGCGCTCGGGCCAGGCAAAGCGCTGACGCAGCGCGGGGTCGGTCTGTTGGGCATCCGCCACCGGCGGCGCGCTCAGCAGGGCCCGCGCCTCCCGGACGGCAGCCTGGCCCGGCTGGACTCGCTCGGCCCGGTGCAGGGCCGCCCACAGCGCCGCCTGCTCGTCGTGGCGCTGCACCAGGGCCAGTTCGAACAGCGCGGCCACCAGGCCGCTGCGCGCGCGGGTCAGTGCGCCGTCGTAGGCCAGGTTGCCGGGGGCGAAGGGCCGGGCCGGCAGCTCGGGGTGGGTGGCGTACAGACCCGGGCGCACCGGCAGACGCCGCACGTCCGGGTGCAACAGCAGGGTCTGGCCCGGCTCGGACAGGCACAGGGCCGCGAAGGCCTGGGCCAGCGCCGGGTGCGGCGCATCGGCCAGCACGCCGATCTGGGCCGGGTTGTAGGCGGTGCGCCGCGGGTAGACGAAGGCCAGCGAAGCGCCGCCAGCCATGGCCTGGTTGGCGAAGAAGTCGATCGTCAGCCGCGCCGCGCGGGCGCCGCTGACCACCTGGTCGGGCCCGGGGCTGGCGTCGCTGGCCGATCCGAAGTCGGCATTGGCGCCCAGCGCGGCCAGCAGCGCCCAGCCGGCGTCCCAGCCGGGGCCCTGCAGCAGGGCCTCGATCAGCACCGGCGCGAAGCCGATGCGGCCGGGAATGGGAATCTGGATCTGGCCGGCATAGGCCGGGTGCGTCAGGTCGGCCCAATCTTTCGGTGCCGGGCGGCCCAGACGCTGCACCGCCGCCGGGTGGTAGGCGATGCCATAGCCGGCCAGCTCGAACGCGGCGTAGCGGCCCTGCGGGTCGTCGATGGGCTGGCCCGCCACCGCGTGGGCCAGCGCCGGGCCGTCCTGGCGGATGGCCTGCAGGGGTGCGAAGCGGCCCTCCCCCGCCAGCGCCGTGAAGTTGCCGGGCGCGGGAGCCCAGTAGACATCCACCTCGCCCGGGCTGCGGCGCAGGTAGGCCAGCGCATCGGCCGACTGGCGCCAGAGGATCTCGACCCGGCTGCCCGGGTACAGGCGCTCGAACAGCGCCTGGTAGCGCACGCTGAGCTCCTCGGCATAGCTGGTCAGCACGACCACGGTGCCAGCGCCCGGGGGCGTCTCGGCGCCACGGGCCCAGCCGGTGGCGCCGGCCATGCCCGCGGCCAGGCCGCGCAGCCAGTCGCGGCGGGTCCATCGGAAGGTGGATGTCATGCAGAGCCTCCGATCAGAAGCGCCCGACGGCGCTGACCACGAAGTTGCGACCTTCCTGCGGGTAGCCATCGGTGGTCGCGTAGTTGCGGTCCAGCAGATTGCGTGCGGCCAGGGACAGCTCCACCGTCGGCGTGAGCTGCAGGGCCGCCTTCAAGCCCCACAGCGGGTAGGCCCCCAGCTTGGTGTAGCCCGTGCCGCTGGCCGCACTGGACCAGCGGGCCCCGGAATATTCCAGGTTGGGCATCACGCTCAGCTCGGGCAGGGGCTGCCAGCGGCCCCACAGCAGGGCCTTGTTGCGCGGGGTGGTGGTCAGGCGAGCGGTGGCGTCGTTGGGGTTGTCGATCGTCGCGTCCACATAGCTGTAATTGCCACCCCAGGCCAGGGTGGGGCTGAGCGTGACGCCCAGCGCCAGCTCCAGGCCACGGTAGGTGGCCTCGCCCACGTTCTGGCTCTGGCTGTAGGTGCTGCCGCTGTAGACGATGTTGACCGACTGGATGGCATCCTTGACCTGGCTGTGGAACAGCGTGGCCGAGCCATGCCAGCCCGGGGCCAGGTCGTCCTCGATGCCCAGCTCCAGGTTGAGCGCCCGCTCGGGCTTCAGCCCCGGGTTGGAGATGGCGCCACCGAAGCGCGAGGAGAAGCGCTCGAACATCGTCGGGAAGCGGGTGCGGTCCGAGGCCGAGAGGTGCAGCTTGCCGCTGGCGCGGTACTGCCACAGCAGGGCCAACTGGCCATTGGTGGCGTGGCTGTCGGCGGTGGGCTGGTCGAACAGGCCGGTGCTGCTGGCGTATTCCTGCGCCTCTTGTGTCTTGCGCTGGTCGCGGCTCAGGCCGCCCACCAGCTGCCAACCGGGCGCGAAGCGCCAGGTGTCCTCCAGCGCCACCGAGTACACGTCCTCCACCGTATTCTGCTTGGGCTCGGTGAAGTCCGTGGCATAGGTGGTCTGCCACTCGGTGTGGTCGTCGCGCCGCCAGTGCAGCGCGGCCTTGAGCGTCTGCTGCGGCAGCACGGTGGTGCCCAGCTCGGCGCTGGCGCCCTTGGCGTTGTCGTCGTAATGGCTGATCCAGTTCTTGGCGCCGGTCTTGACGGTGTAGGCCAGCAGGTCGTTGACGAAGGCGTTGTAGTAGAGCTTGGTCTTGAGGGTCCAGCCCGGGCTCAGCTCGGTGCGGGTCAAGGCGTAGAGGCTCCAGGTGTCCCACTTGGGCCAGTCCCACCACTGGCTGTCCGACGCTTCGGTGCTGCCGCTCTGCGACTTCTGGCCGCTTTGCGTGACGAAGTTCAGCGAGTACTCGTCCACCGCGTTGGGCGTCAGGCCGGCCTTGAGGTTGACCCGCCAGTCGCGCTTGTGGCTGTGGTCGCGGTCACCGCCGTCCTCGTAGGCGGTGGGCTCGTAGTTGTGCGACAGCGCCCATTGGTCCACCACCCGCTGCTCGGCGCTGGCCTGCAGGTAATAGCGCTCCTGACGGCTGCCCACATGGGCGTACAGCGTGCTGCCGTTGTACTGGCCATTGCCGCCCAGCAGCAGCGAGCTGCGCACCTCCGCCTCGAAGGGCTTGACCGGCTTGCGGGTCACCAGGTTGATCGCGCCGCCCATGCCGTCGGGCCCGTTGAGCACCGAGACATAGCCCTTGGAGATCTGGATCTCGGCCAGGTCCGGCGTGAGGAAGCGGTCGAAGTCGATGCGGTTGTCGGCCGGCAGGTACAGACGGATGCCGTCCATCAGCAGCGGCACCTGCCAGCGGTCGAAGCCGCGCACGCTGATCAGCGCCTCGTTGCGCCGGCCCGAGCCGGCGGTGCTGGCCACGCCGGGCACCAGGTTCAGTGCATCGGCCAGGCCGTCCTTGCTGAAGTCCTGCAGTTGCTGGGCGTCCAGCGTGTCGGTGGCCAGCGCGGGGCCTTCCGGGGTCTGACCGACCACGCTGATCTGGCCCAGGGTGAAGACGGGTGTGGGCGTGTCATCGGCCTGGGCGGCCGACGCACAGGCCAGGGCGATCGACCCGGCGAGGGTGCAAGGAACCCATCGGTGCTGCATGGTGGTTCTTTCCTGAAACGACGTTGGATCGAACCGGCACCGCAATATACATACCAATACAACGCGTCCGGTCTTCTCTCCGGGACGAGACCGGGTCACCCGGATTCTGAGTCCGCCCAGCAACGCGCTGGGCGTCGTTCACGTTGTATTGTTTGCTACATAGCGTACACAACACATCCCCGCCGTCGCGGGCCCCGCCGCGCCTGCGGTGGGCGGCGGGTCGACTCAGTGCGCAGCGCCCGGACGGCGCTTGTCGCGCAGGAAGGTCCAGGCCTCCTCGGCCACTTCGATGTCGCCGTTCTGCCGGCCGACCACCGCCGCATAGGCGGCCGTGACCCGGTGGCGCAGGCTGGGCTCCACATGGCCGGCGCCATCCAGGCGCAGCAGCTCGATCTGCAGCCCGTCCGGCTTGGCACCCCAGACGGTGCGCTGGGCCCGGGTGGGGTCGGCCGGGTCCCGGTGCGGCACCGATTCACTGCGCTGCGGCTCCCCGAACAGACCGTCGCGCTCGCGCCAGCGCATCACGGTGGCCTCGGCCCCGATCACGCGGCCGCGCCGCCCTTCCTGGCGTCGGCCCACCGGGCCGCCGTCCCAGGGCATGATGCCGTCGGCCGTGCCACCGATGAGCAGCAGCGACAGCGGCGCCTTGATGGATGGGCAGCGGCTGTCGGTGGCCATCGACGCGCTGACGGCCACCACGCCGGCCAGCCGGTCGCCGGCCTCCATCGCGTAGCGCAAGGCCATCAGCCCGCCGTTGGACATGCCCATCAGGTAGATGCGGTTCGGGTCGGCCCGGTGCTGGGCCACCTCGCGCTCGATCAGGGCGCTCAGGAAGGCGACGTCGTCCGAGCGGGGGTTGGTGGCGGTGTCGCGCCGGCAGTCGTTCCAGCCGCTGCGGCCATCGCTGCCGGACAGCCCGTCGGGCGCGGCGATCAGCAGGCCTTCGCGCTGGCCGATGGCCAGCCACTCGGACAGCGGTGCCGCCGTGCGGGCCTGCCCCAGCGCCTGGGCGGCCGAGCCGCCGTGGCCGTGCAGCAGGATGACCAGCGGCCGCGGGCCGGCCGGCGCGTGGTCCGGCAGCGCCAGCAGGTACTGGCGCGGGCCTTCGGGGCGTGGCAGGGTCTGCGGCTGGGGGGCGGCCGCCTGCGCCAGCCCGGTCCACCCCAGGCACGCGCCCAGGGCCAGGGCGCCCACCCGCGACTGCCACCGGCGCCGGCTGGCGCCCACCGATTTGCCTTGCTGCATGAAGACTCCGCGCGCCGCCCGGAAGCACCGGCCGTCGCCCGGGGCGGCGCTCAATGCGGCGGGCGGCGGTCGCGATGGTACGCGCCCGTGCCCCGCTGCAGCACGGTGTCGCCGGGGCGCAGCTCGCCGGGCTCCAGCACCTCGCCCCCCGCGACCTGGGCATACACCGGCCCGAAATCCACCCGGGCCAGCGCCAGCAGTTCGTCCAGGTCACGCAGCACGAAGTAGCAGGCCTGGAAGTCATCGATGTGGTAGCGGGTGCGCATCACCCGCGCCAGGTCGAAGCGCAGGCGGTGCGGCGAGGCGTCCTCCAGGCAGAAGCGGCTTTCGCTGAAGGACGAGGCGATGCCAGCGCCGTAGAGGCGCAGCCCCTCGGGCTGCATCACCAGACCGAACTCCACCGTGTACCAGTAGACCCGCGCCAGCTCGGCCAGCATGCCCAGGCGCTGCGCCCGCAACCCGCCCACCCCGTAGGCCTGCAGGTAGTCGGCCATCACCAGGTTCATCAGCAGCGGCACATGGCCGAACACGTCGTGGAAGACGTCGGGTTCCTGCAGGTAGTCCAGCTGATCGGCCCGGCGGATGAACTGGCCAGCCGGGAAGCGCCGGTGGGCCAGGTGCTCGAAGAACACCTCGTCGGGCACCAGCCCCGGCACCGCCACCACCTGCCAGCCGGTGGCCTTCATCAGCACCGCGCTGAGGGCGTCGAAATCGGGGATGCGGTCGGGCGACAGCGGCAAGGCCCGCAGACCGGCCAGGAAGGCGTCGCAGGCGCGGCCCGGCAACAGCCGGCTCTGGCGCGCGAACAGCGTGGCCCAGGTGGCGTGCTCGGCCGGGCGGTAGGCGGCCCAGTCCTGCGGGATGGTCCAGTCGGCGCGGGCCGGTCGGGCGCCCGCGCCAGCGGCCAGGCCATGCAGGGCGGGTCCCCCCGCAGCGAGATGGGGCGGGCTGTGCTTCATGACGGGCCCCCGCCGCCGGTCAGCGCGGCATGCACCGCATCGATGTACCGGGCCAGGGCCAGGTCCCGGTCGGTCAGGCCGCCCGCGTCGTGGGTGGTGAGCCGCACGTCGACACGGTTGTAGACGTTGAACCATTCCGGGTGGTGGTCATGCCGTTCGGCATGCAGCGCCACCTGGGTCATGAAGCCGAAGGCCTGGCTGAAGTCGGCGAAACGCAGGCTGCGGCGGATGGCCGTGCCCGTGTCGTCCAGCTGCCACTGGGGCAGTGCTTCCAGGCCCGCGCGCAGGGTAGAGGCGTCGAGCTTGTCCATGCCCCATGCTAGGCCGCGGCGGGTGGCCACGCCCCCGGGGGGAACCCGGGTGACGCGGACGGCGCGGGGTCAGTGCGGGCGCAGGCGGTCGAACACCGCGGCCATCTCCTCGGCCGGCACCTCGTGCACCGCGGCGTCGGCCAGCACATCCTCGCCGCTCAGCCAGCGGGCTTCGGCCTCGGGCTGGTCCAGCGCCAGCAGCAGGGCCTGGTTGAACTCGACAGAACCCCAGGCCAGGCCGGCGTCGCGCAGCGCGGACTGCATCGCGTTCTGCACCAGCGCGCGCACCAGGTGGTGGCCGGCGCTGTAGGGCACCTCGTCGCGCTCGCC
>JAYSCA010000059.1:0-9634 GCA_041915165.1 Ideonella sp. | reverse complement strand
CGCTCATGGGTCGCGCTGTTCACACCGTTGAATGAGTAGGTCACGCGGGTGCCGAACTCCATGCCGTTGTCCCAGGCCCGGCCGTAGACGACGCCTGGTCGCCAGGTCCAGTAACGGCCTGAGCCGGCGTTGACCGGCTCGGCCGGGTCGTAGTGACCGGTGGGCGCGACAAAAGCGGCCATCAGCACCAGGCGAGAGGTGTCGTCCTGGTAATCGACGAAGGGCGCCACCTCCATGTCGCCCTGGGCCGTGGTGCTGCCCGAGGCGCCCTGCGCGGCCAGGTCCAGCCGGGACTGCACCGCCTGGGCCATCGCCGACGGGAAGCCCTGCGGAAACCGCCCGGTCAGCCGGGTGTGGGCCGTCAGGTCGATCAGCGGCAGGGTGACGGACACCCCCAGCCGCCCCTCGCCCAGGTAGGTCTCGCTCAGGTAGGTCAGGCGCGGCACCAGCACGTTGGCCTCGATCGAACCGCCCCGCTCTGCCGTCACCCCGTTGCCCACGTCGATCGCCTGGGCATGGCCCTGGCCGTCGCGAAAGGTGCTGGCGTCATAGCGCTGGACCCAGAGCTGGCCGTACCAGCCCGGGTTCTGGGGCACCACCAGCTCCTGGCCGGGCGCGCCCAGCAGGGCCCGCAGCTGCTGGTTCTCGGTGGCATGGCCCGGCAGGGCGGCGACGGCCAGCAAGGTCAGGCCGGATACGCGGGAAAACAGGGACAACGACATGGGTGGAGTTTTTGTACAGTGCGCGGCAAGGCACTGACCTTACCGTGCCCCTCTCGTCTGACTGGTCGAGAAAATCCCTGTTCTGTCGGCAACTTGCCACAGTCCCCCCCCTATTTCCATCGTTGGAGCGTCATGACCCTGTCCCGCCGTCACGCCCTGGCGCTGCTGATGTCCGCCACCGCGGGTCGCCCGGCCTGGAGCCAGTCCACCCCCACCGCCGGAGCCACACCGGTCGAAGTGGCCGGGTTCCGCTTCGACCCCACGTTCACGCTGGCCGGCAAGCCGCTGCTGCTGAACGGCGCCGCGGTGTCCCACATCCTGTCGGTGCGCACCACGGTGGTGGCGCTGTACCTGGCCCGCAAGCAGACCAACGTCGAGGCGGCGCTGACCGAGGCCGGCCCCAAGCGGCTGTGCTTCTTCAGCCTGCGGGAGATCTCCGCCAAGGACCTGTCCAACACCTTCATCGACCGGCTGCGCAAGAACGCCAGCTCGGACGAGATCGCCGGCCACTTCATCCAGATCGCCCAGTTCGGTTCGGCCTTCAGCAACCGCAACAAGCTGGTGAAGGGGGACTTCGTGACGCTGGACTACAACCCGGTCGCCAACCTCACCGAGATGACCCTCAACGGCCAGCGCATCGGTGAGGCCATGAGCGGGGAGCCCTTCTTCCGCATGCTGATGAAGATCTGGATGGGCCCCCGGGTGCGCGCTTCCACCCGGGACGGGCTGGTGGGCCAGCGGCAGGACGATTGAGGCCGCTGGCGGCGGAAAACCGGGCAGACGGTGGCGGTTTTCCGGCCGCCACCCCTTGAAGGGAACGCCGAAGATGGGGTCTCACCGCCCTGATCCGCCGGAGTTCCCGTGTCGCTCACCGATCCCTACGTCAAGAAGGCCGCCTCCCTGCCCGCGATGCCGGAAGTGGCCTGCCAGCTGATGGACACCTTTGGCCGCGAGGACCTCTCCCTGGGCGAGCTCTCCGGCCTGATCGGCCGCGACCAGGCCCTGGCCGCGCGCGTGCTGCGGGTGGCCAACTCGGCCCGCTACACCCCCAGCCGCGAGGTCGACACCCTGCAGGACGCCGCTGCGCTGCTGGGCCTGCGCACGCTGCGCGAGCTGACGCTCTCGGTCAGCGTGATGGGCGTCTTCCCGTCCCCGGAGGGCTTCGACCGCCTGGCCTTCTGGCGCGGCACGCTGGCCGTGGCCAGCCACGCCCAGGCCCTGGCGCCGCTGCTGGACGTCGACCCGGCGGTGGCCTACCTCGGTGGCCTGATGCTGCGCACCGGCCAGATCCTGATGGCGATGGTGGACCCGTCCGGCGCCGCCGAGGTGACCCGCCACGCGCTGGCCCCGGACAGCCGCATCGACTTCGAATCCGGCATCCTGGGCTGTGCCCACCCGGAGATCACCGCCGAGATGGCCCGCCACTGGGGCTTCCCGACCGGGTTGGTCACCGCCTTCGGCGCCGCGGTGGACCCCCTGGGCTCACGCCCCTTCTCACCCCTGGGTGCGGTGCTGCGTCTGGCCAGCGTGGTCACCGACCACTGCGAACTGGTACTGGACCCGGTCCAGGGTCTGCTCGACACCCAGGAGGCCCTGGTCGCCCACCTGGGGCTGGACCTGGCGGACGTGACCGCCGTGCTGCCCGACCACCGTCTGGCCACCGCCGGCGCCGACGTGCTGATGCACTGAGCCCCCGGGACGCGGCCCGGCCAGCACCTGCGCCAGGCCGGCGTCCAGCCGGTCCAGCCAGTCGTGGCGGGCCTGCAGCAGCGCCCGCTGCCCCGGCGCCACGTCCTCCGGCGGCCGCCGCCCCACCACCAGGGGCAGCAGCCAGTGCCCATCAGGCCGGCGCAGCCCGCCCGCGTCCTGCCAGAAAGCGGACAAGGATGGCCGCCACGGCACCCCAGACGGAATCTGATGGCCGGGATCCACGCCCCTGAGGTCGTTCACCCGCCAGCGCTGGGCACACAGGCGCAGCACGTGCAGCAGCAGGTAGTCCGGCGGCAGGCCCAGGGCCTCGGCGGTCAACTGCCGGGTCAGCCCCGGGTGGCCGGCCAGCACCGGGGCCGGCGCACCGACCACCGCCCCCAGCAGCAGCGTGTCCGGGGTCGGGAAGCTGAAGGGCAGGCTCAGCCACACCTGGCCCCGTCCCTCCAGACGCAGGACCCAGACCCCACCCGCCCAGGACGCGGCCGGACAGCCCAGCACGAGCTGCGTGCCGCCGGGCAGCGCCCCCAGGACCAGCGACTCGCCCAGCACCAGCGCGGCGGCGCGGTGGCCGCCCACCGCCATGGCCATGCCGCGCAGGCTGGCCAACAGCAGATCGGCCCGTTGACCGGCGTCCAGACGGTCGTCCACCAGCCCCGTCAACACCGGTTGCAGCCCCTGGGGCTGGAAGCGCACCAGCGCGTCCAGCGGCGCGCAGTACTCCGCCTCGGCCAGCAGGCGCTGGCACACCGCGGCCGCGCGGGCCCGGCGCAACCGGTCGGCCAGGCGCTCAGCCAGCGAGGGCGGTTGCCCGGTGAGCTGGCCGATCTCGGCCAGGCTGGGCCAGTGGCGGGGCGGCGCAAGCCGGTCCAGCACAGACATCGTCGTCATCACGCGGCTCCCAGGCCCGGCCGGTCCACCGGCCGCACCACCAGGGCGACATTGCTGCCGCCAAAGGCAAACGAGTTGGACATCAAGGCCCCCGCCCGCAGCGGTCGGCCACCCTCCGGCACCAGGTCCAGTTGTTGGCGCAGCACGGCCTCGCGCACATGGGCGCTGGCCGGCACCCGGCCACGCCGCAGGGCCTGCACGGTGGCCACCAGCTCCAGCGCCCCGCTGGCCCCGATCAGGTGGCCGTGCAGCGCCTTGGTCGCGCTGACCGCGACGCCGCGCACACCGAACACCCGGGTCAGCGAGGCGGCCTCGACGGCATCGCCGGTGTCGGTGGCGGTGCCGTGGGCGTTCACATAGGCGATCTGGGCCGGCACCAGCCGGGCATCGGCCAACGCGGCGGTCATCGCCCGCACCTGGCCCGCCACATCGGGCCGGGACATGTGCGCGGCGTCCACGCTGTGGCCATAGCCGGCCAGCTCGGCCAGTGGCTGCGCGCCGCGCTGGCGGGCATGGCGGGCCGTCTCCAGCACCAGGGCCGCGGCCCCTTCGCCCAGCACCAGGCCGCGCCGGCGGTCGTCAAAGGGGCGGCAGCTTTCGGCCGGGTCTTCCGGGTCGGGCGGCGCCATCACCCCCAGGGCCTGCCAGGCCAGCACCGACCCCGGGTTCAGCAGGGCCTCGGAGCCGCCCACCAACGCCAGGTCGGCCCTGCCCTGGCGCAGCAGCCACAAGGCCTCGCCGATGGCCTGGGCCGAGGAGGCACAGGCATTGCTGAGGTTGATCAACCCGCCCTGCAAGCGGCGGCGGATGGCCAGCAGCGAGGCCGGCGAGTTGCCCATCACCCGCAGGACGGTGAAGGGATGCAGGCGCGGCTCGGGGCGGGTCAGCAGCTCGGTGTAGGCCTGCTCCAGCGAGCCCGAACCGCCCAGGCCCGTGCCCCAGGCACAGGCCGCACGCTCGGGCACCTCGGCGGTGTCCGGCAGGCCGGCCTGGCGCCAGGCCTCGTCCGCGGCCTGCCAGGCCATCAGGCTGTGCCGGTCGCACAAGGCCCGCTGGGCGGCGCCCAGGCCCTGGCCCAGCGGGGCCGTCACAGCCGCCGCGACAAACGGCGGCACGCCCTGCGCGGGCGCCCCGGCCTGCAGCCGCACGCCCGAACGCCCCTGCTCCAGCGCCTCGGCCAGCGCCGTGGCGTCCGCCCCGAGGGCGCTGCAGGCCCCCAGGCCGGTGATCCAGACGGGTTCGTGCGCTGCGTTCATCACGCCGCCAGTGCCGTCGGATGCTGCCGGGCCACCAGTTCGTCGACCAGCCGAGCCAAGCCCTCCAGCGTGGGCTGTTCCAGGGCCCGGTCGTGGTCGATGCGGATGCCAAAGTGGTCCTCGACCTGGAACATGAAATCCACCAGCATCAGCGAGTCCAGGCCCAGGTCAGTGAACCCGGTGTGGACATCCACGGTGGTGTCGGTGGTGCCCAGTTGCTGGCTGGCCATCACCGTGAGTTGTTCAAGCGTGGAGAGCGGCATTCAAAACTCCTTGGGTGGGACGCAGCGGGGCCAGCGGGGTCGGCGCCGGCCGACCCGCGGGCGCCACGCGCTGCAGAAAATCACGCGCCGCCGCCGCGACGGCCACGCGCTCGTTGTCCAGGGTCAGCATGTGGTAGCTGTCGTGGAACCACTGCACCTCGGGTGGACGCCCCAGTCGCTGTTCCAGCGTGCGCACCGAGCGCGGGCTGGTGACGTCGTCGTACACGGCCTGCAAGGCCAGGGCGGGCGCCTGGATGAGCGGCAGACGGCGATGCACCTGCCGCAGCAGGCGGCTGGCCTGGTGCAACGCGGCCGCCGACAGACGCGAGGCGCCCGCCACCGACACCTGCTGGTGGTTCATGGCCTGCGCCACCCAGGCCTGCATGGACGGGTTCTTGATGCCATAGGGCGGCGTCTCGCGAAAGCTCAGGCGATCGCGCAGCGGCGGCAGGTAGGCCAGCGGCAGCAGACGGCGCCAGGGCGAGACATTCCAGCCATCGAAATACAGCGTGGTGGACACCAGCAGCAGCGCGCGCACGGGCCGCTCGGCCGCCAGCGCCAGCGCCAGCACGGCGCCCATGCACAGCCCCCCCACGATCACCGGGCCATGCTGCGCGGCCAGCGCGTCGTGGTAGCCGCGCGCCTGGGCCAGCCAGTCCTCGAAGGGCGACACCGGGGGCCGCCCCGGCGCGGCCTCCAGCGGCACGCCATAACCGGGCAAGGCGGGGATCTTGACCTCGTAGCCGGCCTCGCGCAGCGGCCGGGCCAGCGGCATCAGCTCCATCGGATTGGCGCACAGGCCGTGCAACAGCAACACCGCCGGCCGGGTGGCCGGCGCAGCGGAAAGGGGGCTCTTGTCCATGCCACCAGTCTCGCCAGCCGCCCCGTCCGTCACGTGTCGGCCAGCTTGCGCCAAGCTGTCCACGGCTGGCCGTCAGGGCCCGGACAGCCTGCAGCAAGCTTGCCCCGACCACGCGGGCAGGCTTGCCGCTATCCTGTGAGCCCATGCGAATCCTGCTCGTCGAAGACGATGAATGGCTGGCCGAATCGACGGCCCGGGCCCTGCGCTCCCAGTCCTGGGTGGTGCACACCAGTCCGCGCGGCGAGCCGGTGCCGCTGTCGCTCAGCCAGGACCCCTACGACCTGCTGATCCTGGACATCGGCCTGGCCGGCATCGACGGCTTCGAGACCCTGCGCCGGGTGCGCGCCCAGGGCAGCCAACTGCCGGTGCTGTTCCTGACGGCGCGCGACGCGATCGAGGACCGGGTGCGGGGCCTGGAAGGCGGCGCCGACGACTACCTGGTGAAACCCTTCTCGCTCAATGAGCTGATCGCCCGCGTGCGGGCGCTGGTGCGGCGCAGCCAGGCCCGTACCGGCAACACCCTGCAGCGCGCCGCGCTGCGCATGGACCTGGAAGCCCGCCGCGCCTACATCGGCGAGGAGCCGCTGGCCCTGTCCGCCCGGGAGTGGGAGGTGCTGGGCTTTCTGCTGGCCCGCGCCGACAAGGTGGTGGCCAAGGAACAGCTGGCCCTGGCCAGCAGCGGCTGGGAGCAGGGCGTGTCCGACAACGCGATCGAGGTCTGCATTTCGCGGCTGCGGGCCAAGATCGAGCCCGCAGGCCTGCGCCTGCGCACGGTGCGCGGCCTGGGCTACCTGCTCGAAGAGGCCTGAGCGTGACGGCCGCGGTGCCGTTGGCGCCCCTGAGCCTGAAGCAGCGCCTGGCGCTGTGGCTGATCGTGCCGGTGTTGCTCACCACCCCGCTGCTGGGCTGGGGCCTGTACCGGCTGATGTACGACACCGCGATGGGCTGGCTGGACCAGTCGCTGGGCGACACCGCGCTGTCGCTGGTGCCGCTGGTGCATGCGCGCCCGGACGGCTCGCTGGCGATGGAGGTCTCCGCCGCCACCGACCAGGCGCTGCGCTTCGACCGGCAGGACCGGGTCTATTACCTGGTGCTGGGCCCGGACGGCCAGCCCCTGCAGGGGGACGGCCCGCTGCGCGCGCTGCCCCAGGCCCGCCAGCGCCTGCCCGCCGGTGGCTGGGCCTTTGCCTCGCCGCAGCTGGGCAGCGAGACGGTGCGGCTGGCGCACCTGGGCAGCCACTGCGGCCCGGCCCAGGCGCTGTGCCAGGTGCTGGTGGCCGAGACCCTGCACAAGCGCGACAGCCTGCAGCGCCAGCTGTTCATCGCGATGGGGCTGGTCATCGCCATGCTGTGCGGCCTGCTGGTGCTGGGCAGCTGGCTGACCATCTGGCAGGGCCTGCGCCCGGTGCAGCGCCTGGGCCAGGAGGTGGAACGGCGCGACCTGGACCGGCTGGAACCGCTGGACACCGCCGTGCCCAGCGAGCTGAGCCCACTGATCGCCGCCTTCAACCGGCTGTTCGGCCGGCTGGGCCAGGCGGCGGCGGCGCAGCGCGAGTTCCTGGCCAACGCCGCCCACCAGCTGCGCACACCGCTCACCTCGCTGCGCACCGAGATCGACCTGGCCCTGCTGGAGCCGCACGATCCACAGGTCGACCCGCTGCTGCTGCGCCTGCAGCGCTCGGTGGACCGCACCGCGCGGCTGGCCCACCAGATGCTGTCGATGGCCCGGGCCGAGGCCGAGCCGCAGACGCCGCCCCGGGCGCTGGACCTGCGCGACGTCGCGGCCCAGGTGGCCGAGGACTGGGTGCCGCGCATGCTGGCCAGCCAGCGCGAGATGGACTTCGACCTGCAGCCGGCCCCGGTGCGCGGCCAGAGCTTCCTGCTGCGCGAGCTGCTGGAGAACCTGCTGCACAACAGCGCCAACTACGCGGGCGCGCAGGCCGTCATCACCGTGCGCACCGGCCAGCAGGGCCCGCTGGCCTTTTTGGAGGTGGAGGACAACGGCCCCGGCATCCCGCCGGCCGAGCGCACGCAGGCCCTGCAGCGCTTCCAGCGCGGGGCGGGGGCCCAGGGCCAGGGCAGCGGGCTGGGTCTGGCCATCGCCACCGACATCGCCCAGCGCCATGGTGGGCGGCTGTGCCTGCTGGATCCCTTGGCCGGCCCCGGCCTGCGGGTGCGGCTGGAGCTGCCCGCCCTGCCCGGCCCCGGGGAAACCCCCAAGGCGTGACCGCCCCGTCGGCGCCCTGACGCGGGCGATACTGCCGCGGCCGTGAACGCCATCCTGTCCGTCACCACCCCGTTCTTCGCGCTGATTCTGCTGGGCTGGTGGGCCGCGCGCCGCCGTTGGCTGCCGGTCAGCGCGGTGCCGGGGCTCAACAGCTTCGTGCTGTACTTCGCGCTGCCGGCCATGCTGCTGCGCTTTGGCTGGCGCACCCCGCTGGCCACGCTGTTCGACCCGGTCGTGCTGGGCCTGTACCTGGGGGTGGGGCTGGGGGTGGTGGCCGTGGCGGTGGCGCTGGCCCGCGCCCGCGGCGTGCCCGGCGCGGACGCCGCCTTCGGCGCGCTGGTGGCGGCCTTTCCCAACAGCGGCTTCATGGGCGTGCCGCTGCTGGTGGCGCTGCTCGGGCCGGCTGCCGCCGGGCCCATCATCTGCACCGTGCTGGCCGACATGATCGTCACCAGCTCGGTCTGCGTGGCCCTGTCCCAGGCGCTGGGCGGGCAGGGTGGCGATGCCCACGCCGCGGCGCTGCGGTCGCTGCGGGGCGCGCTGTCCAACCCGCTGCCCTGGGCCATCGGGCTGGGCGCGCTGCTGGGCGGCCTGGGGTGGTCGCTGCCCGGGCCGGTCACCGCGGTGGTGAACCTGCTGGCCGACGCCGCCAGCCCGGTGGCGCTGTTCACGATCGGCGCGGTGCTGTGGCGCTCCACCCCGCACACCGGCGCCCATGGCGAGCCGCCGGGCTGGCACCGCGCACAGCGGGTGCTGGCGCCCTTTCTGCCGGTGCTGCCGGAGGTGCTGCTCAAGCTGCTGCTGCACCCGGCGCTGGTCTGGGGCGGCGGCCGGGCGCTGCAGGCCGCCGGCCTGCCGCTGGGCGACGCCGCCCTGCTGGCCCTGACCCTGACCGCCGCCCTGCCCAGCGCCAGCAACGTGGCGCTGCTGACCGAGCGCTACGGCGCCGACACCGCGCGGGTGGCCCGCATCATCCTGGCGAGCACGCTGCTGGCCTTCGTCAGCTTCAGCCTGCTGGCGCGCTGGCTGGTCACAGCGGCACCGTCCGGGGGATGAAGCGGGGCGGCTGACGGGCCTGGGTCACCTGCTCGAAGTGCAGGCCCAGGCTGAGCAGCGTCCACTCGCTCCAGGCCGGACCGACGAAGGACAGGCCCAGCGGCAGGCCGCGCACCAGGCCGGCCGGCACCGTCAGGTGCGGATAGCCCGCCACCGCCGCAGGGGTCGAGAAGCCAGCCAGCGCGTGGTCGCCGGCGATCGGGTCGGTCAGCCAGGCCAGGCCGCCGGTGGGCGCCACCAGCGCATCCAGGCGGTGGGCGCGGAACACCTTGTCCAGCCCCTCCTCGCGCGCCAGCCGGCCACACCAGGCCAGCGCCGCACGGTAGGCCGGCGTGTCCAGGCCGCCCAGGGCCTGGGCCCGCTCGAACAGCTCCTGGCCGAACCAGGGCATCTCCTGCGCGCGGTGCGCCTGGTTGAAGGCGATCACGTCGGCCAGGTTCTTCACCGGCGCCTGCGGCGCGAAGCTGGCCAGCCAGGCCGCCAGGTCGTGCTTGAGCTCGTAGAGCATCACGTCCAGCTCGGCATCGTTGTAGGGCGTGGTGGGCGGCAGGTCCACCGGGTCGATCACCTCGGCGCCCTCGGCCTTCAGCACCGCGATCATCCGGTCGATCAGCGCATCGGCCTCGTCGAAGCCGGTGAAATACGACCGC
>JAYSCA010000058.1:0-9719 GCA_041915165.1 Ideonella sp. | reverse complement strand
CCGGCGACGCCGGCGTGGGCTGGGCGTCTGATCGGGGATAGTGTTCACGTGTCCACCAAGAGTTACGGTGGACACGAGGCTCCTATGCCGCCGGCCGATGTTCAAGATGGCGCGACTGGACGCTCACCCACCCTCCTCCCGCCGCACACCGTTCAGGGAATCACACCGCCCGCGGTCCGCCCGGGCACTGCTCGGCGGGGCCGCCGGGCTGCTGCTGGCCGCCTGGGCCTGGGGCCAGTCGGCCCCCTCGCCCATTCCCGACCCGCCGGGCCTGGCGGTCAGCGACCGGGTCCGGCGCGATGCCGAACGGCCGATGTACTGGATCCGCAAGCTCGGCGAACACAGCGCGGCCCAGGACCGCCCCCCGCCGGAAAAGGCCGCCGAACGGCCCACCCCACCTCGCCCGGTGGCCCCGGTGGCGGTTGAGCGCCCGGCGCGCCCAGCGCCAGCCCCCACGGCCGCGCCTGAGCCCGCACGGGCCGTGAGCAGCGCCGTGCCGGCGGTCGCCGCCGCGGCATCGGCCTCGCTCCCCGCGTCCGCCACCGCGGCGCCTCCCGACACGGCCACAGCAGCCTCTGCAGCCGTCGATCACACCCACCCGGCGCCTGCCGAGGCGCCATCCTCCCAGGCGGCCGCGCCGCCTGCCCCGCGCGTCGCGGAGGCGGTGACACTGCGCCCGGGCGAAGTCCTGGCCCTGCCCGACGCGCTGATGCGCCGCCTGCGACGGGGTGCGGTGGAGGTGCGGGTCGAGATCGGCCCGGACGGCCAGGTGCTGGACGCCGTCATCGTCCAGAGCAGCCACCCCCGGCTGGAGCAGCCCGCGGTGGAGGCCACCCGGGCCGCGCATTTCCAGCCCGTGGCCCGCCCCACCTCGGCGGTGATCCAGTTCGACTTCGACCTGGACAGCTGAAGCCCGGACGGCCGCGTCAGTGGCCGAGCTGCTGCGCCAGCGCGCCCAGGTCCAGGGCATCCAGTCGCGACAACACCGCATCGGGCCCGGCCGCCTGCGGCGGCTCGCCGTGGTTGTAGCCATAGGCCATCAGCACCACCGGACAGCCGGCCGCGCGTGCGGCCCGGGCGTCGTTGCTGGAATCGCCCACCATCAGCGTGTGGCCCGGTGCACTGCCCAGGGCTTCACAGGTCTTGCGCAGCGGCAGCGGGTCCGGCTTGGTGCGCTCGAAAGCGTCCCCGCCGAACACCTCGGTGAAGAAGCCCTCCAGCCCCTTGGCCTGCAACAGCGGCTTGGCAAAAGCCGTCGGCTTGTTGGTCAGGCAGGCCAGACGCAGGCCCGCGTCGCGCAGCCGCGTCAGCCCTTCCACCACCCCGGGATAGACCGTGGCGGCCTGCCCGTTGATGGCCAGGTAGTGGCGCTGGTAGGCCGCCCACAGCGCGTCGTAGTGCTGTGCATCGGCCTGCACCTGGGCCAGCGTGCTGCGCAGCAGGTGCGCCGAGCCCTTGCCCACGGTGTTCGCGATGAAGCCGCGGTCCACCCCCGGCAGCCCCAGCTCGGCCAGACTCCGGTTGAGGGCGAGATCGAAATCCCCAAGGGTGTCGACCATCGTGCCGTCCAGGTCAACGATGGCGGCTTGCCAGAAAGAGGCGTGGTGTGCGGTGATCAAGTCCACAACGGCGAAATAGAGTCGACGACGGAGGCAAGGTACCACGCGGCTGGGACGCGGAGGATGGATGGCCCACAAAGGCAAAAGAAAGGCCTGGAGGCCCGCCAATGCTGGCGGCGATGCAGCGGTTGCTGCCAGTCACTGCAGTGATGCCGTTGTCCGCTAATCTCCGGCAAGCGGTCATCCAAACCTCTTAGGCGGTCAAGCTCGACTCACACCAACTGGCCTTCCCCAAGGCGGGGAGGATCACGTGACAGGGCGAGCAACGTCGTACAAACCTTTCGCAGCCTTTCCAAGCGAATACATGAAGCGGTCCATCCACAGAAGGGCTTGAGCTCGCTCCGACGTCTTCCAAGAGTTCAGGTCGCTGCCCGTCATTTTAGGAAGGCGCTCTTTGACCGACTTTTTCCACCACTCCACATAGCTATCTCGCCTCTTGAGATTCGTGAGCGAACTGGGCGTCGTAGGTACCCGGTTGCGGCCCCGACCAAAAAGATCGATGTAGTCGCGACGAGTGAAAGAATTCACCCAGGCCCGGGTCTGGAATAACAGCAATGCCCGAGACGTGTGTTGGTCGAAGATGGGTTCTTCCAGCGGTTCAAGCAGATGCGAACCAAACTGCCGCATAACGGCAGCGGTCTCCGCAGTGCTCTCATGGCCTTGCTGGCTCAACGACTGAATCAACGGCGCCACGGTTTGCAGATCGCCCTGCTTCCATAGGAAAGCTACGAGAGCCCGCAACAGCGGGCTCTCGGCCATCTGTGCCTCTACACCCTCATCCGTCCACCAGTCTGAGCTCGTCGGCAGCCCCTCCCACCACTTCGGCAACAGAGCCATATTGTCTGGGAGCACCTGAATCGCATCGAAGAGAGACGGATACGTGGTCTCATCGAAGCGCGGATAGGATTTCGCCGCGGCGATGGAGTCCCAATTCACGGATTCCCCGAACAGCTCGTCGTAGGTCTTCTTCACGTCGTTGAGGGACAACGCTTCGCTTCTGGGATCCGCCATCCATGTGAGATTCTCAAAACCTCTACGCAGCCGGGCCAAGTCCTGCGTGAAGGTGTTTTGAGCATTCGCGCGCTTTGACATTGCACTTTCTCTGCCTTCTACTACTACGGCGATGGCGGATGGTGCCTTGCGTAGTCGGCCATCACCGCGACCACACCGTCCAAGATCTCCGAGAACCTGCTGAAGTCAATCGAGTCCGCCTTCTTCTCGACGATCTCGCGCGCAAACGCTGCCTTGCCAAAGTGCTTGGTGTCGTCAAACTTTGGTGCTCGCGAGAAGGTCTTCGCACCGAGCGTCTCCGCGAGAGTCTTCGCATCGAAGAAGTCTTCGATCGCTGTCTTGGCACCGCCAGCGCCCAAGGGCGTGGGCACGACGTACATGTTTCCGACGACGTGGATGAACTGTTCCTTACCAGTTGGGCGCGGCTTCTTGGTGAGGCCAGAGATCGCGCCATAGATGTCCTTCGCGCCTGCGTCGTTGTCGACGAGAACGATGACGGGGTACTTCGGGGCTGGCGCCTTGATCTTGTTGGTGAAGTCCGCGTGATAGTGCTTCATCAAATGGCAGAGACCACCCACCCCACCCGTGAGATGGGTGATGTCGCTGGTTCGGCGATTCTCATACTTAAACAGTCGAACGCCCAGCTTCGGCGGCGTTCCTGTTGCGAGAACCGGGTACGCCGGTGCCAAGCGTTTGATGGCGTGTCTGAGATAGATGTTGTCCGTCGGACCTTCGCAGACGATGACCGGCGATCCAATCGCGTGAAAGGCATCGAAGTACAGAAACCGGCGGAACAGTTCGGTTCGCCCCGAGGTGTTGTGCGACTCGAGACCGTTGTCTTGTCGAAGCTTGCGGTTGAAGAGGTCAACCTGATCGATGTACGACAACATGCCGATGAGTTGCCGGTTCGTGCCGGGTTGCTTGAAGCTTGTCTCGACACCAGCGGCGTTCACTTTCTTGAAGATGCGATCGAACGTGCCGGTCTTCAGGGCACGGTCAACCATCGCACGGACGGTATAGCGATAAGTCGCGGGGACGTTCACTTTCCTGTTTACGACCAGGCCCGTCACGTCCTGCCTTGAGTCCCGATATTGCATTCGGGTTTTCTTTTCGTTGAAGCTGAAGCCGGCCTTGGCAACCAGGCGCTTCAGGCCTTGACCAGGAAGCCAGAGGTCCTTGTCGTCGTCGTCTTGCTTTGCAACTCGGGACGAGAACTTGCTTTTGTTCGAGCTGAATGTCAGGTCGTCGGCGTAGCGCGAATAAGTGCAGCCCGTTGCTGAGGCCAGTCGGACCAACATGATGTCCATCATGTGGCCGATCAGGTTCGAGATGACCGGCGAGCACGGGCTACCCTGCGGCAGCTTATTGTCGTGACACGCGATTTGCGCGATCACCGTCGCCACCTTCTCCTGGAGCGCGAAGTTCTTGTCCTTCAGAAAGAAACCGCGCACCCGTCCGAAGTTGATCGTCCCGAAGAAATCGTGCAGGTCCACGTTGAAGACGTACCTGCGCGTCACATGCACACGCGCGTTGGTCATGATCGTGTGCTTGCGCTTAAACCCGTGCGCGACGCCATCGCGTTTGCCACTTTCGATGTGACCGTGCGAGGCGTTGATCTCCTCAACGCAGTTCTGCAGCAGGTTCGCCAAGCGATGCTGAACGAGCTTCAGATCCTTGTCCGGTGCCCAAATCTCCCTCGTGCCGCCGTGCCGCTTCGGTATGTCGAACTTCGCGTACAGGGAGGCCTTCGGCTTCTTGTAGAGAAGGAAGGACAGCATACCCGGCTTGACTTCAAGGAGCCGGGCAACGTCGGCGAGGGTGCTTGCTGCCTTCAGATGTTTGAGTTGGGACATGCGCTTAGGCAGCGATAGAAAGCGGACTTACGGACACTCTTACGCGACCGCACAGTTGCTCAGCGAGATGCGCTCAGCGAGACGCAGGGCAACCTCGAGGGACGCCGAGGAGCATTTCCCCGGACATTCATCTCACATGCCATGAAACATGGCAAAAAATCTGTCCGCAAGTCCGACTTGACTCTAGCACGGACGGCTGCGTCACCCCTGGTGATTCCGGTTCGGTTAACGCTAGACCTTTTGACGGTGCGTCCAAGTTCATGAATCGCAGCCGAAGACGCTGTCGTTTGAGCCGCTACGCAGCGAGCGGCCAGTGACGGAGAGATCAGTGGTTCAGACGGCCCACCGCGAATGACGCAGTTCAGTCTGAAGCTGCCCATCGCCCCCGTGCGTGCAGCTGCGCAACGCTCGTCCCCCGTCGCCCACGCAGACCAATGGCCATGCACCATCACGGGCCATATCGACGGCGTGACAGTGACGGGCTCAGTGCGCGACTGACTTGGAAAATCCATTCACGAGCACGACACCGACGATGATGAACCCGAGGCCCACCAGAGCCACCGTGTCGAGCGTCTGTCGGAAGACCAGGTACCCGACGGCCGAGATCAGGACGATGCCCATCCCGCTCCAGATCGCGTAGGCCAAACCGATCGGGATCGTCTTGAGCGCCAGCGACAGCAGGTAGAAGGCGCTGATGTAGCAGCCCGCCATCAGCGCCGTCGGGATCACCTTGGTGAATTGCGCTGACTTCTGCAGAAAAGTCGTGCCAATGACTTCAAAGATGATGGCCGCGCCCAGCGCGGCGTAGCTGGCGATGGAACCCATGCTGTCCTCCAAATGGCGCGGCCATTGTCAGCCCCTGCCGGAGAAGCCAGGGCAACACCCTTGCCGTTTTGCCGGGGCATTGGGGCGGCGGTTTGACGAGCACTGGACGGCGTGCGCACAGCACGATGACCCGGTTCACGGGTTCGTCGTCGACGGCCCCTCCGCCGCGGCGGGCTCAGCCGGCGATGGCGCCACCGGTGCAGGGGCCGGGCGCCGCTTCGCCAGCCACTGCTGAACCCAGCCGCCCAGCCAGAGCAGGGTCACCGGGTCCTGGGCCTGGACCCAGAGCCAGGCGGCCGCCCGGCCGGGCCAGGTGCGGGTGCGCCGCTTCAGCCAGCGGCCCAGCCAATGGCGCCCGACCACCACCCCGGCGCCGACGGCTGCGGCGGCCCCCAGCGCCAGCCCGGGGTGCCGCCGCACCCACGGCAGCACGACGGTGCGGGTTTCTTCCAGCCCTTGGCGCACCCACGTCGCCGCCGGCTGCCGCGCCCACCAGGCTTCCAGCATGGGCACCAGCACGGCCCCCTGGGGCAGGCTGAGCAGCCGGCGCCGCCAGTGGCGCCAGGCCGCGCGCAGGCGGCGCCCGCCCAGGCCGACCGGGGCCGGGCCGTGGGGCTCGACCGGGTCCATCACGGCGGCCCGCAGTTGGGCCCGCGAACGGGCCAGCCGGTCGAGCGCCTGCTGTTTGGGGCTGAGCGGCGCGGTCTCGGGGGCGGTCGATGTCATGCCTGGGCCGCCTCGCGCCAAAGCGCCTGGTCCAGCGCCCACTGGGCCTGCAGGGTGCTCCAGTCCAGCGCGGCGGCCATGCGGGCCTGCCACCACCCCAGGGCCGCGGCCGCGCCCAGCAGGCTGGCTGGCACCACCGCCAACACCCAGGGGGCCGGCATGCCACCCAGCGGCAGCGCGGCCACCAGCAACAGGGCCACGCCGCCCAGGCCCAGCCCGGCCAGGGCCAAGGCCGCCGCCAGCAGCTGGACCACCAGCCGGCGCTGCCACTGGCGGGCTGCCGCCCCCAGTTCGGCCGAGGCCAGGGCCGCGTAGGCCCCGGCGTGCTCGGCCAGCAACTCGGGCTGGCTGGCCAGGGCCCGGAAAAAGGGATGGATCAGCATGGCAAAACAGACGGGGGTGCAGAAGACGCCCAGCGTAGCAGCCCAGACCGCCGATGCCGCCGCGCCCGGCCCTGGCCCGCCTACGTCAGGAACGACCCTTTGAAAAGAAGGGGCAAGTTCCTACACACAGGGAGGAACCATCCAGACACGATGCGCCTCTATCCTGCCAACAAGAACAACATTCCGTGATGAGTCATCTCGTGCAGTCCCCGTCTTCCACCGCGCGTGACGCGGCGCCTCCCGTGGTCCTGGCACTGGACGCCATTCCCACCGCCCCCGATGCCACCATCGCCGGCGAGTTGGACATGGCTTTCAGCACCCACCTGTCCGTGGTCGTGAACGCCCAGCTGGAGTTCGCCGGCGGGCAGCCTCCGATGGAGGTGGCCCTGGTGGTGCCCCGCACCCATTGCCCGCACGGGCAGCCGCTGCTGTCGGCCCTGATGGATGCGGCCCGCATCGCCATCGACCGCAACACCCACGCTTGGCAGGCCGACGGCCGCCGGCCCAGCCGCCTGACCCTCCTGGTGAACCAGCGCCGCTACGCGCTCTACGCCTTCCCGGTCTGAGGGCCGGGCGCGGCCGGGTTGGCAATTTCCCAACACTGAACGCCACTAGCGCACACCCCGTTCCACCGCGGCCAGGTGACGGCGCGCCCCCGCGGCGGCACGGGCGCCGCGCCGCCCACAATCGGCGGCGATGTGCCGCCTGCCCTGCTCCCCTCTCTGCCGCCGAGCCGCCCTGGCGGGCCTGCTCTGGGGCCTGGGCCTGCCCGGCTGGACCGCGCCCACGGTGGCGGCGGCCGACTCCGAGTGGAGCGCTCCGGAGGTGGTCGCCCGCATCCTGCACTACACCCGCTGGCCGGGGTCGCCACGCCCCCTCACGCTCTGCATCCCTCGCCAGAGCGACAGCGCGGCAGGCCTGCTGCAACGTCTGCAAACGGCCGACGACGGCCGCGCCCGGACCACCCTGGCGATCGACGCCGACCGACTGCTCCCGCCCGGTTGTGACCTGGTTTTTTTCGAGGGTTGGAGTCCCGCGGGCCAACAAGCCGCCCTGCGCCGGCTGAGCAACCGGCCAGTGCTGACGATCGGCCGCGGTGCCGAGTTCTGCAGCGATGGCGGCCTGTTCTGCCTGGAATCCCGCCCCGGCGGCACCCGGTTCGAGGTCAACCTGGACGCGGTGGCCCGCAGCGGCCTGCGCATCCACCCCCAGGTGCTGCGCCTGGCCCAGCCGCCCCGGAGTGCCGGATGAGCGCGGCGCCTTCGCTCAGCCTGCGCCGCGTGGTGCGGCGCGCCCAGGTCCGCGTGGCGATGGTGGCCACGCTGGTCGTGGCCACCCTGCTGGCCGGGGCCTCGGCCCTGCTGCTGCGCCTGGCCGAGCAGCACAGCCTGGACCTGGTGGCCCGCTCGATGGCCTATTCGGTCGACGCGGCGGTGATGTTCCGCGACGCCACGGCCGCCCAGGAGCTGCTGGACGAGATGGCCCGCAGCGAAAACCTGCTGGATGCCCGGCTGCTGCTGCCCGATGGCCGGACCCTGGCCCACCACCGCCGCGCGGCCCCCAGCACCCTGGCCGGCCGGCTGGCGGCGAGCCTGCCGGGTCTGCGCGCGGTGCAGCCGGTGCAGGAAAACGGCCAGGTCATCGGCACGCTGCTGCTGCAGTCGGATGCCGGCTGGCTGCTGAAATCCGCCGGCTGGGCCCTGCTGGGTGTGCTGGCCGGCGCCGCCGCCACCGCGGTCGGCATCGCCCGCGCCTCCCGCGAGCTGCAACGCCTGGTCGGGGCCCCGCTGCTGGCCCTGAGCACCCGCACCCAGACCATCCGCGCCCAGCGCCGTTTCGACCTGCGCGTGCCGCTGGACGGCGCGACCGAGATCCAGGCGCTGGGGCAGGATGTCAATGCGCTGCTGGCCCAGGTGCAGCAGCAGCAGAACGACCTGCGCCAGCGCCATGCCGCCCTGCAGAGCGCCCACGATCAGCTGGCCGACCAGAGCCGGCGGGATGCGCTGACCGGCGTCGCCAACCGGGCCTGGTTCGAACAGCAGCTGGCCGCCGCCATCGGCCGGGCGCAGGCGCAGCAGGCTCGCCTGGCGGTGCTGTTCATCGACGTGGACGACTTCAAGCAGGTCAACGACCGCTATGGCCACGAGGTGGGCGACCGGGTGCTGACGGCCCTGGCCAGCCGGCTGCGCAGCAGCGTGCGTGAGCACGACCTGGTCGGCCGCCTGGGCGGCGACGAGTTCGTCGTGCTGATCGACCCGCTGCGCCAGCCCGAGGACGCCCAGGCGCTGGTGCGCCAGCTCTCACGCACGGTGGCGGCGCCGCTGGAACCGGCGCTGGCCGCTGAACTGCCCAACCAGCGGCTGCCCGAGCTGAGCATCGGCGCCGCCATCTTCCCCGACGACGGCGACAGCGTCGATGCGCTGTTGAGAGAGGCCGACCGGCAGATGTACCGCCGCAAGTCAGCCCCCCGCAGCCGTCCCTGACCTCACGAGATTCCGCCCATGAACCGCATCTGTCTTTCCCGCCGGGCCTGGCTGCTCGCGCTGCCCGGTCTGGCCGCTGGCTGCCAAACCCCGTCCCAGCCCGGCCGCCCCATGCCGCGCGAGGTGCGCCTGCGGGCGCTGGGCTTCGAGCCCGACGAGGACGGCTGGAGCCTGAACCTGTCCGCCCGGATGCTGTTCGGCTTCGACGCCGACGCGCTGGATGCGCCCCAGCGTCAGCAGCTGATGGACCTGGGCCGGGAACTGGCCGCGCTGGGCATTGCCAGCGTGCGCATCGAAGGCCACACCGACCAGACCGGCTCCAGCGTCTACAACCTGCGGCTGGCGCAGCGCCGGGCCGAGGCGGTGGCGGCGGTGCTCAAGGACTCGGCGCTGGGCTCGGCCCGTTTCACGGTGCGCGGCCTGGGCAAGGAGAAACTGGTCTGCACCGACGACACCGACGCCTGCCGGGCGCAGAACCGGCGCGTGGTGTTGATCGTGCCGGCCGGGGAGTGAGCCGGGGCCGGGAAGCCGGCCCCAGCCTCAGCGGGCCAGTTCGGCCCGCATCGCGTCAATGACGCTGCGGTAGTCGGTCTTGCCGAAGATCGCGCTGCCGGCCACGAAGGTGTCGGCGCCCGCGTCGGCGATGCGGCGGATGTTGTCCACCTTCACGCCGCCATCCACCTCCAGGCGGATGTCTCGCCCGCTGGCGTCGATGATCTTGCGCGCCTTCTCCAGCTTGCGCAGGGCGGAGTCGATGAAGCTCTGGCCGCCAAAGCCGGGGTTCACGCTCATGATCAGCACCAGGTCGACCTTGTCGAT
>JAYSCA010000057.1:0-9719 GCA_041915165.1 Ideonella sp. | reverse complement strand
TTGCATCGACGTGAATTATCAAAGGGGGAGCGGGCTTCCCTGGAGGTCTGCGCCGTGATTTGGCCTGGGGTTTTCACCGATTGGAGCGTTGTTTCTTGATCAGCATCGTATCGCATCGTGAAATCAATATTCGCAATTTGAAAATTCAGACGGGCTATGCAAAACTCCGCCCGCAATCCGAAACCCGTCATTGCAGGCCCCCTCTGAACAGGTCTGCGCAACCCAGGAGACAAGCATGTCCGCTCTGCCCGAATCCTCCATGGGCACCCCGGCCAACGATGCCGACGCCCAGGAGACCCGTGAATGGCTTGATGCCCTGACCGCCGTTATCCAGGCCGAAGGTCGCGAGCGGGGTCACTTTCTTCTGGAGCAGTTGCTGGAGCAGGCGCGCCAGAACAGCATCGACATGCCGTTCTCGGCCACCACGGGCTATGTGAACACGATCGAGCCCGACGAGGAAGCCCGCTCCCCCGGCAATCTGGACCTTGAGGGCCGACTGCGCGCCTACATGCGCTGGAACGCCATGGCCATGGTGGTCAAGGCCAACCGCCTGCACCCTGAGGACGGCGGCGACCTGGGCGGGCACATCTCGTCCTTCGCCTCGCTGGCCCACATGCTGGCCGCCGGCTTCAACCACTTCTGGCACGCCGATGACACCGAGCACGGCGGTCAGCACGGTGGCGATCTGCTCTACATCCAGGGCCACAGCGCGCCGGGCATCTACGCCCGCGCCTTCCTGGAAGGCCGCATCAACGAAGAGCAGTTGCTCAACTTCCGCCAGGAAGTCCACGGCAAGGGCCTGTCGAGCTATCCGCATCCGAAGCTGATGCCGGAGTTCTGGCAGTTCCCGACCGTCTCGATGGGCCTGGGCCCCTTGATGGCCATCTACCAGGCCCGCTTCCTGAAGTACCTGCATGCCCGCGGTATTGCCGACACCTCCGAGCGCAAGGTCTGGGCCTTCCTGGGCGATGGCGAGATGGACGAGCCCGAAAGCCTGGGCGCCATCGGCCTGGCCGCGCGTGAAGGGCTGGACAACCTGATCTTCGTCGTCAACTGCAACCTGCAGCGCCTGGACGGCCCGGTGCGCGGCAACGGCAAGATCATCCAGGAACTTGAGGGCGACTTCCGCGGCTCGGGCTGGAACGTGATCAAGCTGATCTGGGGCAGCAACTGGGATCCGCTGCTGGCGCGCGACAAGGACGGTGCGCTGCGCAAGCTGATGATGGACACGCTGGACGGCGACTACCAGGCCTACAAGGCCAACGATGGCGCCTTCGTCCGCAAGCACTTCTTCGAACGCGATCCACGCACGGCCAAGCTGGTCGAGCACATGAGCGACGACGACATCTGGGCGCTGCGCCGCGGCGGCCACGATGCGCAGAAGGTGTATGCCGCCTTCCACCGCGCCTTCCACCACAAGGGGCAACCCTCCGTGCTGCTGGTCAAGACGATCAAGGGCTACGGCATGGGCAAGAGCGGTGAGGGCAAGAACACCGCGCACCAGACCAAGAAGCTCACGGACGACGACATCAAGTACTTCCGCGACCGCTTCAACATCCCCATCCCCGACAGCGAGCTGTCGAAGATCCCGTTCTACAAGCCGGCCGACGACACGCCGGAAATGCAGTACCTGCATGCCCGCCGCAAGGAGCTGGGCGGCTACCTGCCGCACCGCCGCACCAAGGCGACCGAGCAGTTCACCGTGCCATCGCTGGACATCTTCAAGGCGGTGCTGGAACCGACGGCCGCCGGGCGCGAGATCTCGACCACCCAGGCCTATGTGCGCTTCCTGACCCAGCTGCTGCGCGACCAGGCCATCGGCCCGCGCGTGGTGCCCATCCTGGTGGACGAGGCCCGCACCTTCGGCATGGAAGGCCTGTTCCGCCAGATCGGCATCTACAACCCCAAGGGCCAGCAGTACACCCCGGTCGACCGCGACCAGGTCATGTACTACAAGGAAGAGACCAACGGTCAGATCCTGCAGGAAGGCATCAACGAAGCCGGCGGCATGGCCAGCTGGATCGCCGCGGCCACGAGCTACAGCACGAACAACCGGATCATGATCCCGTTCTACGTGTACTACTCGATGTTCGGCTTCCAGCGCATCGGCGACCTGGCCTGGGCGGCCGGCGACATGCAGGCCCGCGGCTTCCTGCTGGGCGGCACGTCCGGCCGGACCACGCTGAACGGCGAAGGCCTGCAGCACGAGGACGGCCACAGCCACATCCTGGCCGGCACGATCCCGAACTGTGTCAGCTACGACCCGACCTTCGCGCACGAAGTCGCGGTGATCATGCACCACGGGCTGAAGCGCATGGTGGAGCGGCAGGAGAACGTGTTCTTCTACATCACGCTGCTCAACGAGAACTACGCGATGCCGGGCCTGAAGCCGGGCACCGAAGAGCAGATCATCAAGGGCATGTACCTGCTGGAAGAAGGCGCCAAGAAGACCCCGCGCGTCAACCTGCTGGGCAGCGGCACCATCCTGCGGGAATCGCTGGCCGCCCGCGAACTGCTGGGTGCCGACTGGGGCGTGGCCGCCAACGTCTGGAGCTGCCCGAGCTTCAACGAACTGGCCCGCGATGGCCAGGACTGCGAGCGCTGGAACCTGCTGCACCCGACCGAGGCGCCCAAGGTGCCGTTCGTCACCGAACAGCTCGCGCCGCATGCCGGCCCGGTGGTCGCCTCGACCGACTACGTCAAGGCCTATGCCGAGCAGATCCGCGCCTTCATCCCCAAGGGCCGCAGCTACAAGGTGCTGGGCACTGACGGCTTCGGTCGCAGCGACTTCCGCAGCGAACTGCGCAAGCACTTCGAGGTCAACCGCCACTACATCGTGGTGGCCGCGCTGAAGGCGCTGGCCGACGAGGGCACCGTGCCCGCCACGGTGGTGGCCGAGGCCATTGCGAAGTACGGCCTGGATGCCGACAAGATCAACCCGCTGCACGCCTGACGCAGCCACGGAGACACAGACATGGCATTGGTGGAAGTGAAGGTCCCCGACATCGGGGATTTCAAGGACGTCGCCGTGATCGAGGTGCTGGTCAAGCCGGGTGACACCATCCGGGCCGAGCAGAGCCTGGTCACCGTCGAGTCCGACAAGGCCTCGATGGAGATCCCGTCCAGCCACGCGGGCGTGGTCAAGGAACTCAAGGTCGGCCTGGGCGACAAGGTCAGCGAAGGCAGCCTGCTGCTGTTGCTGGAGACGGCCGACAGCGCCGTGGCACCGACCCCGGCTGCGGCACCGGCGCCCGCCGTGGCAGCCGCTGCCCCGGCTCCTGCGCCCGTGGCCGCCGCCCCGGTGGCTGCGCCGGCGATGTCCGGTCCGGTCGAGGTGCGCGTGCCCGACATCGGCGACTTCAAGGACGTGGCCGTGATCGAGCTGCTGGTCAAGCCGGGCGACACCGTGAAGGCCGAACAGAGCCTGATCACCGTCGAGTCCGACAAGGCCTCGATGGAGATCCCGTCCAGCGCCGCCGGCGTGGTCAAGGAACTGAAGGTGGCCCTTGGTGACAAGATCAACCAGGGCAGCCTGATCGCGGTGCTCGAAGGGGTGAGCGCTGCCCCGGCGGCGGTCGTGGCCGCGGCCCCGGTGGCGGCACCGGCGCCAGCCGCCGTGCCGGCGGCGGTCGCCAGCCCGGCCGTGGCCTCAGCCGCCTTGCCGGCCCACATGCCGACGGTGGCGCCCAGTGCGACCTTGCCGCACGCTTCGCCCAGCATCCGCAAGCTGGCCCGCGAGCTGGGCGTGCCGCTGGCCGAGGTGAAGGGCAGTGGCCCCAAGAGCCGCATCACCGTCGAGGACCTGCAGGGCTTCGTCAAGCGAGTGATGGCCGGCCAGGTGCAGACCGCGGCCCAGAAGGCCGCGGCGCCGGCGGCGGAGCAGGGCGGTGGCATCCCGGGCCTGCTGCCCTGGCCGAAGGTCGATTTCGCCAAGTTCGGCGAGATCGAGACCGTGGCCCTGTCGCGCATCAAGAAGCTCAGCGGCGCCAACCTGGCGCGCAACTGGGTGATGATCCCCGCGGTCACGTACCACGAGGATGCCGACATCACCGGCCTGGAAGCCTTCCGCGTCCAGATCAACAAGGAGAACGAGAAGGCCGGCGGCACCAAGCTGACCATGCTCGCCTTCCTGGTCAAGGCCTGCGTCAAGGCGCTGCAGAAGTTCCCCGAGTTCAACAGCTCGCTGGACGGCGACAACCTGGTCTACAAGAAGTACTTCCACATCGCCTTCGCGGCCGACACGCCCAATGGCCTGGTGGTGCCGGTGATCAAGGATGCCGACAAGAAGAGCGTGATCGAGATCGCTGCCGAATCGGCCGCGCTGGCCAAGAAGGCCCGCGATGGCAAGCTCGGCCCGGCCGACATGCAGGGCGCCTGCTTCACGATCTCCAGCCTGGGCGGCATTGGCGGCACCTATTTCTCGCCGATCATCAATGCCCCCGAGGTGGCCATCCTGGGCGTCAACAAGAGCGTGATGAAGCCGGTCTGGGACGGCAAGGCCTTCCAGCCGCAGCTGACCCTGCCGCTGTCGCTGACCGCCGATCACCGCGTGATCGACGGCGCGCTGGCCACCCGCTTCAACGTCTACCTGGCGCAGCTGCTGGCGGACTTCCGCCGCATCGCCCTCTGAGCGGGAGCACAGCATGGCATTGATCGACGTGCGTGTGCCGGACATCGGCGATTTCAAGGACGTGGCCATCATCGAGCTGCTGGTCAAGCCGGGTGACACCGTCAAGGCCGAGCAGAGCCTGATCACCGTCGAGTCCGACAAGGCTTCGATGGAGATCCCCAGCAGCCATGCCGGGGTGGTCCAGGAACTCAAGGTGGCCCTGGGCGACAAGGTCAGCCAGGGCAGCCTGATCCTGACGCTGGACGCGGCCGAGGCGGCCGCAGCGGTGGCGGCCCCCGTGGCAGCAACGCCGGTGGCTGCACCGGCCCCCGCGCCGGTGGCGGCACCTGTTGCGGCCGGCAGCTACGCCGGCCCGGTGGACCTGAGCTGCGACGTGCTGGTGCTGGGCGGTGGCCCCGGCGGCTATTCGGCCGCCTTCCGGGCCGCCGACCTGGGCCTGAACGTGGTGGTGGTCGAACGCTACCCGACCCTGGGCGGTGTCTGCCTGAATGTGGGCTGCATCCCGTCCAAGGCGCTGCTGCACGTGGCCGCGGTGATGGACGAGGTCAAGCACCTGGCCGACGCGGGCATCGCCTACGCCGACCCGGCGGTGGACATCGACAAGCTGCGTGGCCACAAGGACAAGGTGGTCGGCAAGCTGACCGGCGGCTTGGGCGCGATGGCCAAGATGCGCAAGGTCACCATCGTGCGCGGCTACGGCAGCTTCATCGACCCCTACCACCTGCAGGTGGACGAGACCAGCGGCCCCGGGCAGGACCGCAGTGGCGGCCGCAAGGTGGTCAAGTTCCGTCACGCCATCATCGCCGCGGGTTCGCAGGCCGTGCGCCTGCCGTTCTTCCCGGCCGACGAGCGCATCGTCGATTCCACCGGCGCGCTGAACCTGAAGTCCGTGCCGAAGAAGATGCTGATCGTCGGCGGCGGCATCATCGGCCTGGAGATGGGCACCGTCTACTCCACCCTGGGCGCCCGCCTGGACGTGGTGGAGATGATGGACGGCCTGATGCAGGGTGCCGACCGCGACCTCGTCAAGGTGTGGCAGAAGATGAACGCGCCGCGCTTCGACAACATCATGCTCAAGACCAAGACGGTGGGGGCTGAGGCCACGCCCGAAGGCATCAAGGTGAAGTTCGAGGCTGCCGATGGCACGGTCAGCGAGCAGGTTTATGACCTGGTGCTGCAGGCCGTGGGCCGCACGCCCAATGGCAAGAAGATCGGCGCCGAGGCGGCCGGCGTGGCGGTGGGCGAGCGCGGTTTCATCCCAGTGGACGTTCAGCTGCGCACCAACGTGCCGCACATCTTCGCCATCGGCGACGTGGTGGGCCAGCCCATGCTGGCGCACAAGGCGGTGCACGAGGGGCATGTGGCGGCCGAGGTCATCGCCGGCACGGTCAAGGGCGATGCGGCCCTGGCCAAGAGCCAGTTCGATGCCCGGGTGATTCCCAGCGTGGCCTACACCGACCCCGAAGTGGCCTGGGTGGGCCTGACCGAGGACCAGGCCAAGGCCCAGGGCATCCAGGTCAAGAAGGGCCTGTTCCCCTGGACGGCCTCGGGACGCGCCATCGCCAACGGCCGCGACGAGGGCTTCACCAAGCTGCTGTTCGACGATTCGCCCGAGGTCCACGGCCACGGGCGCATCCTGGGCGGTGGCATCGTCGGCACCCACGCGGGCGACATGATCGGCGAGATCGCGCTGGCCATCGAGATGGGCGCGGACGCGGTGGACATCGGTGCCACCATCCACCCCCACCCCACGCTGGGCGAAAGCCTGGGCATGGCAGCCGAGGTGGCGCACGGCAGCTGCACCGACCTGCCGCCGCAACGCCGCTGAACGCGGTGTCGGCCACGGCCACAGGGGACCTTCGGGTCCCCTTTTTTGTGGCGCCAACCCGGCCTGGCCCCGCTTTTTCGAGGCTTTCGCGCCGAGAGGCCAAGGTATAAGGGCGACAGAGGAGAGCCCATGAGTCTGATCCGCCAAGTCTGGCTGTTGCTGCTGCTGACCCTGATCCTGGCCTTTGGCAGCGCGTTTGGCCTGTCCGTGTTCTCGGTGCGCGGGAATCTGTCCACCCAGATCAGCCTGAAGAACCAGGACAGCGCCCAGTCGCTGGCCCAGATTCTGGCGCAGCAAGGCCAGCTGCCCGCGATGGTGGTGACGCTGGAGCGACAGTTCGAACTGGGGGCTTACCAGCAGCTGCGCCTGCTGGATGCCCAGGGCCTGCCGGTGCTGGAGCGAACAGCGCCCCCGGCCACCGACGCCGTGCCCGACTGGTTCACGCGGTGGGTGGACCTGCAGCCGACCACCGGGACGGCGGACTTGCGGCAGGGCGCCTTGAAGCTCGGCACACTGCAAGTCCAGAGCAGCACCCGCTTTGCCGAGCGTGAGCTCTGGCAAAGCTGTCAGCGCAGCCTGCTGGCGATGGCGGCCCTGGCCGCGCTGCTGGGCGGTCTGGCGGGTTGGGTGTTGTCCCGCCTGCGGGCTCCGCTGGAAGCCACGGTGGCACAGGCCCAAGCGCTGACGGAACGTCGCTTCGTGGTCGTCAGCGAGCCGACCATTCCTGAACTGCGCCAACTGACCCGGGCCATGAACGTGATGGTCGACCGGTTGAAGGCCATGTTCGAAGAGCAAGCCGGGCAGGTCGATCACTGGCGCCGTCAGGCCCATGCCGACCCGATGACCGGGGTGTCCAACCGCGCCCACTTCATGACCCGGCTCAAGCTGATGCTGCAGTCCGAGGACGGTGCCAACGGCGGCGCGCTGCTGCTGGTGCGGGTGATGGACCTGCAGGGCCTGAACCGGCGCCTGGGGCGCCAGCGCACGGATGACGTGCTGCGCGAGACGGCCCACACCATCCTGGATTCGGTCGGGGGGCTGAGCACCTTTGAAGTGGGCCGCCTGAATGGTTCGGACTTTGCCATCGTGCTGCCGGACGTGGGCAGCCTGCGGGAACCGGCGATGGACGTGACAGCCCGCCTGCGCAATCTGTGGCGCGGGCAGACGCCCAGCGTCACGGCGGTGGTGGGGGCTGTGCGCTGGTGGCATGGCGCACCGATCTCGGCCCTGCTGGCCGCGGCCGACCATGCACTGGCCTGTGCCGAAGGCCGGGGACCGTTCGCCGTCGAGCTGGACGACAGCGGCGATGGCCTGGCCCTGGGCGAAGATGCCTGGCGTCAGATGCTGCACGCCGCCCTGGAAAGCGGCCAGGCCCGCCTGGCCGAGTTTCCGCTGGTCGATGCCGGTGCGGCCGTGGTGCACTTGGAGTGCCCACTGCGCCTGCCCTTGAAGGCCAGCGAGATGCCGGCGCCCGCCTCGGAATGGCTGCCGATGGCCAAACGCACCCAGCTGACCGCCCAGGTGGACTTGGCGGCGGTGGAGCTCGCACTGCAGGCGATCGGCAAGGACCAGATGGCTCGGGCCGTGAACCTCAGCCCCCGTTCCTTGCAGCACAGCGATCTGATGCCGCGTCTGCGCGCGCTGCTGGAGCAGCATGCGGCCAGCGCCCCCGGGCTGTGGCTGGAAGTGGATGAGCAGGGCGCGCTGGGCCAGATGACCCAGTTGCGCGAACTGGTGGGGCTGGCCCATGCCCGGGGCACCCGGGTCGGGCTGGAACACGCCGGGCACCACCTGTCCGATCCGTCCCTGTTGCTGGAAGCCGGGCTGGACTTCGTGAAGCTCGATGCCAGCGTCACCGAAGGCCTGGCCGAGGACGAGGCCCTGGGCCAGCACGCCGAGGCCCTGACCCGCATGCTGCATGGCATCGGGCTGAAGGTCTACGCCGAAGGCGTGGCGCGGGCGGAGGACGCCGCGGCGCTTTGGCAGGCCGGTCTGGACGGCATCACCGGGCCGGTGGCCCGGTCCTGATCCCGCCGGGACCGGGGGTCAGGGAATGTCGACCGAGTGGATCTCGAAGCGCCCCGCGCGGCGGTTGTCGAAGTAGAGGCGCAGCGTCTCACGCACCGTGCGGAAGGCCAGCTCGTCCCAGGGCACCTCGTGCTCATGGAACAGCCGGGCCTCCAGGGTCTCGGGGCCGGGGTCCAGATGGGTGTCCAGCATGCGGGCGCGGTAGAACAGATGCACCTGGCCCACGCGCACCACGTTGAGCAGCGTGAACAGGCCTTCCAGGGCCACATGGGCGCCTGATTCCTCGACCGTTTCGCGCAAAGCCCCCTCGGCGGTGGTCTCTCCCAGCTCCATGAAGCCGGCCGGCAGGGTCCACAGGCCATGGCGTGGCTCGATGGCGCGCTTGCACAGCAGCACCTGGTCCTGCCAGACAGGGACCGTGCCGACCACGTTGAGCGGATTCTCGTAGTGCACCAGCCCGCAGGCCGTGCAGACCGCCCGGGGGCGGTTGTCGTCGGGAGGAACGCGGTATTCGGTGGGCGCGCCGCAGACGCGGCAGTGGCAAATCGAGCGCACAGGCAGCATGGCTGCAGAGTGTAAGGGGGCGGCGGTGGCATCATGCCCGCACCACACGCTTGTGGAGACGCTCGCCCCATGGAACTCTTCAATTACTACCGATCATCAGCCTCCTACCGCGTCCGGATCGGCCTGGCCCTGAAGGGCCTGGACTACGCCTATCACCCGGTTCATCTGGGCCGGGGGGAGCAGCACGGCGAGTCCTACGCCGCTGTGTCGCCCACCCGCCTGGTGCCCTTGCTGCGCGATGGCGACCACAGCCTGCACCAGTCCCTGGCCATCCTGGAGTACCTGGACGAGACCCACCCCGAGCCGCCCCTGTTGCCCAAGACGCCCGCCGAGCGGGCCCGGGTGCGGGCGCTGGCCATGGACATCGCCTGTGAGATCCACCCGCTGAACAACACCCGGGTGCTGCGCTTCCTGGTCAAGGATCTGGGGCTGTCGGAAGACGACAAGCTGCGCTGGTACCGGCACTGGGTCGAAAGTGGGCTGGCCACCCTGGAGGCCCAGCTGGCTCAGGCGCCGCGCCGCTACGCCTGTGGAGACACGCCCGGCCTGGTCGACTGTGTGCTGGTGCCGCAGATCTTCAACGCCCGCCGCTTCGACTGCCGGCTGGACCACGTGCCCCAGGTGATGCGCGTGTTCGAGGCCTGCATGGCCCTGCCAGCCTTCGACCAA
>JAYSCA010000056.1:0-10074 GCA_041915165.1 Ideonella sp. | reverse complement strand
GGGGAGATCTTGCGCGGTGCCTGGGCCTCGATGTAGGTGTCGATGAGGTGGCGCATGTCCGCCTCATACGGTTTCAGGTCCAACGTCTCGCCGGCCGCCTTGCGGATGATCTCGCGCAGGTTCAGGTAGTACTTCTGCAGGTCCTTCAGCTGCTGGATCTGCTCTGGCGTGTAGCCGGCCGCTTCCAGCTCGTCGGCCAAGTTGGCATAGGTCCGCACCAGGGCCACCACGGCCTTGTACAGCGCCACGCGGTGCGGCTCACGTGCCTTCAGGTCTTCGGCGATCTCGGTGTTGCCGCAGAAGTAGTGGATGTGCTCCAGGTCGCCCTTGGGCGGCGCCACCGGCTCGCACAGCAGGGCCAGGGCCTCCACCGCATCGTTCAGGCGGCTGCGGCCAGCCTCCAGTCGGTCTTTGATCAGCACCTCGGGTGGCGTGTCGCCAGCGCTGTGGTCCAGCTCGGCGGTGTAGACGGCAATCGCCTTCTCCACCTTCTTGAACAGGTCCTTGTAGTCGACGATGTAGCCGAAGTCCTTGTCCTCGCCATCGAGCCGGTTGGTGCGGCAGATGGCCTGGAACAGGCCGTGGTCCTGCATGGACTTGTCGATGTAGAGGTAGGTGCAGGGCGGCGCGTCGAAGCCCGTCAACAACTTGTCCACCACGATCAGCAGCTTCATTTGCGCGGGGGCCTTGATGAAGCGGTCTTTCACCTGCTGTTCGTAGGTTTCCGTGCGGGTCTTGCCTGGGTCGGCCGCCACGTCCTTCAGTAGCTCGGTGTAGGTGGCGTAGATGTACTGCTTGTCGCTCTCGGTGTTGGCGCCGGTTTCTTCCTTGCTGACATCCGAGGCCTGCGGGTTGTAGGACGTGACCACCGCGCAGCGGCCGGCAAAGCCGGTGTCTCGGGCATTGAACAGCTCGAAGTACTTGCAGGCCTCGTAGATGCTGGAGGCCACCAGGATGGCGTTGCCCCGCCCATCGCCCAGCCGGGGCTTGGTGGCGAAGTCCAGCATGATGTCAGCCACGATCCGGCCCATGCGGGCCTTGGAGCTGAGCACCTTCTGCATCGTGCCCCAGTGCGCCTTCAACTCGCTGCGCTGCCAGTCGTTGAGCCCCCGCGTCTTGGCTTCGAACCAGCGGTCCACCGGTTCCGCGCCCACCAGCTTCTGGTCCACATCGCGTGCTTCGTAGACCAGGTCCAGCACCACACCGTCTTCCACCGCCTCGGCGAACTTGTAGGTGTGGATGTAGCCGCCGAACACCTCCAGGCTGGTCTGCGCATCGCTCTTGAGCAGCGGCGTGCCGGTGAAGCCGATGAACACCGCGTTGGGCATCATGGCCTTCATCAGCCGGTGCAGCTTGCCGCCCTGGGTGCGGTGGCACTCGTCCACGAAGACGATGATCTCGCCCTGGGTGGGGCAGGGCTGGGCGGCCAGGTCGCGCAGAAAAGCCTCGAAGTCCTCTTCCCCCGCCGCCGCACCGCGCCGGCCGAACTTGTGCACCAGCGAGCACAGCAGGCGCGGGTTGGGCTGCGCCAGCTGGGCCATCAGGTCGCGCCCGCTCTGGCTGCGGTGGATGGTCTCGCCCGCATCCTTGAACACCCGCTCGATCTGCCGGTCCAGCTCATCCCGGTCTGTGACGATGGCCACGCGCGCCGCCGGCCGGTTCTCCAGAATCCAGCGGGCCAGCAGCACCATCAGGATGCTCTTGCCTGCACCCTGGGTGTGCCAGATGATGCCGCCGCGCCGCTGCTGGACATGGGCCTGCGCCGCCTTGACGCCAAAGTACTGGTGCACCCGCGGCAGCTTCTTGATGCCGCTGTCGAACAGCACGAAGTCGTGGATCAGCTCCAGCAGCCGGGCCGGGCTGCACAGCTTGGCCAGGTACTTGTCGAGCTTGTAGCCCGCGTTGTCGGCCTCGTCCTCCTTCCAGGTCAGGAAGTATTTGGCCTGGGTTTCGATGGTGCCGTAGCGCAGGCCTTCCGAGTCATTGCCCGCCATCACCAGCTGCATGGTGCTGAAGAACCAGGCGTTGAACTCGGGCTGCTGGTTGGACAGGCACTGGCTGATGCCCTCGCCCAGGCCCACGCGGCTGTTCTTCAGTTCCAGCACGCCCACGGCCAGGCCGTTGAGGTACAGCACCAGGTCGGGCCGGCGCTCGTGCCCGCCCTGCAGCGTCACCTCCTCGGCGATGGCGAAGTCGTTGTCAGCCGGCCGGTCCCAGTTCACCAGGTGCACCGTCTCGTTCACCTCGCCCGCGGCCACTTTCACCGACACGCCATAGCGCAGCAACTGGTACACCGCCTGGTTGGCCGCGTAGAGCGTGCGCCCGTGCAGCAAGGCTTCTGAACGCAGCCTGTGCAACGCGGCGCTGATGTGCGCAGGACTGTAGCCCTGGCGCGTCAGGTGGGCCGTCAGCAGCCCCTCCTCGATGCAGTGGTTGCCTTCCCGGGCTGACCAGTTGCCCAGAAAACGGTAGCCCAGCTGCTGAGTGAACAACGCGATCACGCGCTCTTGGGTGGCGCGTTCGGGCTTGCTGATGGGGTCACTCATCCGGCCCTCCCTGGGCGCCATTCAGTCGTCTGACAGGGGCAGCACCCCCTGGGGTGGCGCCCGGGGGCCACAGGCCTTCCTGGCTGCGCTTTTCAAACCAGCGGTGCATGGCCGCGTCCTCCACGGCGTATTCGCCACGGGCCGACTTCCACACCAGGGCCGGCATGCGTTCGCGCAAGGACTCCAGGGCCCGCTGCGCCTGGGCGGCATTCACGGGGTGGCCGGTCTTGTCGCGGTAGAAGCGCAGGGCCTCGGCGTCGTAAGGGCGGTAGCGCGGGCCCTGCTCCAACATGCGCCATAGCACGGCCTGCTCGGTGGGCTTCAGGCCCAGGTAGTCCGATTCCATCTGCGCCTCGTCCTGCGCTTGCTGCTGCTGTGCCGCCTCCAGCAAGGCTGGTTCAAAGCGCCCCGTGATGGCGGCCAGGGGGCTGAGCACCTGGCCCAGCGCCGCCATGAAAAACTGCGGCCGCTGGCCAAACACCTCGAAGGCTTGTTGCAGCAGGGCCTGGTCTACCGGTTTGAGCTCCGGGCGCTGCCCCTCAATCAGCCCCGCGACATGGGCAATGAAGTCCGGCCCCAGCGGCGGCATGCGCTGGATCTGCGAGCCGTAAAACGGCGCGCCGGCGGTGTTGACCAGACGCAGTAGCTTGTCCCGGTCCGAGCCGGACATCACCAGCATCAGACGGACTGCGCCGGGCTGGTTGAGCTGGTCACGGGCCGATTTGAGGGCCGTCATGGCGGCCTCGCCCGCCTCACTGGTGAGGGCGTGCTGGGCTTCGTCGATGATCAGCGCCACGGGCTGGCCCGCGCTTTCCTGCAGCAGGCGCAGGGCGTCGGTCAGGGTGAGCCCGTCTGGCTTGCCGATCCTGCTGGTGTCCACCTCCAGCCCGCCCAGCTTGACCTTCTCCAGCCCAGCCTTGCGGGCGGTGCGGGCCACCAGGCCCAGCTGAGGTTCCAGGGCGCGGGCTATCGCCTCGGCAATCAGGGCACCTGGGTCGCGCCGGGCGTCGGCCCACAAGTCCACATACACCACCACCACGCCAGCGGCTTCCAGGGCAGGACGCAGGTCGCCCTGCAGAAAGGTGGATTTGCCCGTGCGGCGCGGCGCCGCCAGAAAGAGGCCGTTGTGGGCATCACCCAGCAGCGCCTTGCCTTGCAGGGCGGCCACCAGGTCCTGCGCCAGGGCGATGCGGTGGAAGGCGATCATGCGATTACCCGGAATTATCAGAGTTTCAATAATTTATTGAAATCAGGATAAAAGTCAATAAGCGCAGGGATTGGCTACCCGCCGCGCGCCGCAGATTCTCCTGGGGCGCCGCCGAGCGCTCTGGTCAGGACGGGGTGTCCCTGCCTTCCTGAAAGGACTGCCACAGCGAGGTGCCGGTGAACCAGGCAGGCAACGCGGTCGCGTGCACGGTCAGCTCATCGCCATTGCTGATTTCTGCGATCAGCTCGTGCGCGTCGCCGGAGTTGTCGAACACATAGGTCCGGCTTGCCGCCTGGCTGGCCTCATCCAGCAAGCCGATGGAGCGGAGGTAGCGGGACCGGATCAAGGGTTCTGGCACGCCATGTCCGCCTTGGCTCACTCGCAACTGCACCCGGGAGACGTTGATCTCCGGATCATCCGTGGCCACGAAGTACAGGTAGGTGCGGTAGCCCTTGGCCAGTGCTTCGCGCATGAATTCGATCTTGTCGGACGAAGACATCACCGTCTCGAAGGTGAAGGTGCTGCCTTGGGCCAGCAACTCCCGGCGAATGGCATCGGCCAGCACTGCCGCCACATAGGAGTTTGCCTGTTCTGGCGGCAGGTGCAATCGGCGATCTGCGCCCACCGTGACGGCTTGGGCCACATGCTGAAGATCATGTTTGGCCAGTAGCGCTGAGGTGGCCAAGCGCGCGCTGATACCCTGTTGAAGCGCTTCAGCCGAGCCCACCAACTCGAAGCTGTTCAAGTCCAAAGTACCGCTCTGGCGCAGCTGCTTTTCAATCTCGTCGGCGTTGACATAGACGCCGATCCACTCCGGTTTCAGCATCTCGTGGATGGTGCTCTTGCCGGAGCCGTTGGGCCCGGCGAACACGCGCAGACGCGGCTGTGCCGATGCAGCCGCAGCGCTCACCGTCCGCCGGCCTTGATGGCGAGCTTGGCGACCCGCTTGAGCACTGTGCCCGCGCGCACCGGCGTGGCGGCTGGCAGCGTCTTGAGGACCACCACCTTGCCGCTGGTCTGCCGCGCCACCAGTTGGCCGCTGGGGGCTTTCATGACCAAGGTGGTCGCGTGGCTGCTCACCGCCCGCTGGTGCGCCGCCAGCCCGGCCCGGTGGGCCAGCTGGGGAATCTGCGACTCGGCGGACTGCATGGCTGCTTCATCCAGAACAGGGATGCGAGGCATGGTGAGCGCTCCAGTGGTAGGGGAAAGGCGGGTAGGCGCCTATTTTGCTACGGTCAGCTGCAAGTCAGTGCTTGATGAGCTTGAAGCTCACCTGGTAGCGGTAAAAGCTGATGCTGGGGACCGCCAACAAGGCCCAGCGCAGCTTCTGGTCATCGTCCAGCGCAATGATCGCGCCTTCCACGCGCTGGTGCGGCTCGGCGATTTGCTCCTTCACGTAGCCCATGTAGCGCAGGGTCTGGCCGACCACCACGTCCGACGCGCGGCCGCGCTTGAGCTCCACCACCAGCAGCCGCTGGCTGTCCTTGCTGATGGCCAGGATGTCGATGGGCCCGGCATCGGTGCCGTACTGCTGCCCCACCATCTCGCCATCTTCCTCATAGATCTTGAAGTGCTGGGCCAGCTCGGTCTGGGCCCAGTTCTTCACCAGGAAGTCTTCCAGGTGCTTCTCCATCGCAAAGGCGACGGGGTCTTCCACCACCGGGTCGGTGGCCACGATGTTGGGGGCGGCCTGGCCCGGCAGTGCGGCCAGGAACTGCTCAATCTCCTGGTGGTACTCGGTGATGGTGCTCACCGTGCCGATGGAGCCGGTGGAGTTGCGCAATGCCTCGCTCATGGCCGCGCGGGCGATGGTCAGGGGTAGCCACTTCACAGGGCGGCGGTGGGGCAAATCCTGGCCTGGCGCGTAGTGATACTCACCCTGCACCTCGCCGACGTGGTACTGGCCAGTGCCGTCCGGGCAGAGCACCACATCACCGGTGCGGATGCCCTTGGCCACGGTCCACAGCGCGCCGCAGGCCAGGCCCGCGGCAATGCGGCTCTTGTCTGGAAACTCCGAGAGATACACCGGAATGAACGCCGCATTGAACTGCCGCCATGCCTCGGGCAACTGACCGCTGAGGTCTTGCTCGATGCCGAAGTCGGCGCCGATGAAGCCACCGGCCAGGCACTCGGCCGCGTGGGCGCTCTGCCGGCCCAGCATCACGCGGTAGTAGCTCCTGGCGGGTTGGGTCATGCGGTGGGCTCCTGGGTGCTCAAGGGAATGCGGATGCGGCCGGTCAGCAAGGCCTGGGCCATGGCCTGCTTGAGGGCGCGGGCCTTGGTGAGACGTGACTCAAGGGCGGCAATCTCGGTGTCCAGGTCAGAAAGTACCTGGGCGATTGCCGCTTGTTCCGTGGCGTCGCTAGGTAGTGTCAGTTCGTACTCCGCGACAATCTTCCAGTCAGAGCGCGGCATGTGCGTCCCGTATGCGGTACTGGCGGCGTCGACGAAGTCGTCACGCTGAATCGTGTAGAACAGGTAGACGTTTGACCCAAGTTCACCGCGTGACCGAAGCACCCAGATCTCCGTAGAGCAAACACCGCCGAACTCTGCCAGCCAATACTTTCGGAGGTAAGCCCGTAGCTTGCCAAACAGCACATCGCCACGCCGAAAGACTGATTTCGTCGCGGCTTGTTCGCTCTCAAAGGCTTCATTCGACAGGCGGCCAGTGCTCGGCTCCAAGTGTTCCAGCTCTATGCAGAGTGGCGGCATATTCAGCGCACTCGGATTCGCCCGCTCGCGACTGACGGTTGCGACATCCGCGAATGTCCGGCTGATCCACGGTTGCTCGAACCCCGGCAACCGCCGCTTGCCGGTGAGCAGTTCCTGCATGGCGCCTTGCTTGATCTGGCGCTTCTTGGTCAGCAGTTGCTCCAGTGAGTCGATCAGGGCGTCGGCGTCGATGATGGCCTTGGCAATTTCACGCTGCTCATGCTCGGTCGGTGGAACGGCGACAGTCAGATCGCCAAGTGAAGTCTTGTTGATCGATGCCAGGTTGGTCGTTTGGCGTCCCGCCAGCATGAAGTACCGACGAGCCTGGGCAGTGGATGTCCAAGCGTTCAAATACTCGGGCACCAAGCCAGATTTGCATCGCACAACGAAGACATGGTTCTGGTGCACGCATGGGCTGATCTGCCCATGCCACAGTGCGCCACGGCCAAGCTTGTCCAAATCGCCACCCTCGTTCATCAGGACATCACCGGGCAGAACCGCATAGCGATTCAAGTCGGAGCGCTCAATGTCGATGGTGCTGACTTCGCGAAGGTCCAGATAGCCATCTTGGACATTGGCAACACGCAGGTAGGGAACGGTAACGGGATCACGCAAGATGGCATTCGCGTTCTTCGCGATTCCGGACTGAATCGTGGCGCGCGCAGCAAGCTCAATGACATCCCAATCGTCCGGAAGTAAACCCAGTTCGGAGTGCCGTTCGCGTACAGGCACCAGGTACTTGGCGTTGGGTTCGTTCACTTCCATGCGAACCCCATCTTCTCCAGATGCCCCGCCACCCGCGCCTCCAGGTCCGCCACCTGTTGCGTCAGTTCCGGCATCGTCCGTCCATAGCGCTCGGCCAGTTCCTTGACCCGCCCGGTCAGCGCCTGGCTCACGCGGTCCAGTTCGCCATGCACGGCCGCGCCCAGCGTGGCCATCCACTTGTGGTCCACCACCAGGGTCTTCACCTCGTCGGGCGTCAGCGTGGCGTAGCGGGCCAGGGCCTGGGCGTCCAGCTCGGCGTCCAGCGCCTTGATGCGCTTCTTCAAGCCGCTGGTCTGTTCTGACAGGGCCAGCCACTGCTTCAGCACGGCCAGTTCCTCGGCCGCGTCGGCATCGGGGCCGATCTCCCGGATGCGCGACTTCACTTCCTTGTCGTTGATCTTGTCGAAGCCGGCGAACACCGCTTCATCACCGCTGTGTTCTTCTTCCAGCTCGGCCTGCGCGGCCAAGGCGCTTTCCAGCTCCGCACCCAGCCGGTCCAGCGCGGCCTGCTCGGCCGCAAAGTACTGCTGCACCAGCAGGGCCTTGGGCACCAGGTCGCAGGCCCAGCCCTTGTCCACCGTCTTGCCCGGCGTGCCGTCCTTGTTCTTCCTGGTCTCCAGCACGCGGTGGGGCCGGGCCACCCAGCCGTCTTCGGCGATCAGGTAGGCATCGTCCTGCATCGTCTCGGCCCAGTAGTCCATCAGGTGCTGGTAGACGGCGTAGGGGTCGATCAGCTTCTGCGCCGTGGGCTGCTGCTCATAGTGCGCCAGCAGGCCTTCGGCTAGTTCGACGATGAGCGCCTTGGGCTGGAAGCCCGGCACCAGGGCTTTGAGCCGCTGGGCCACCGGCGCCCGCCAGGCTTCGAAGTGGTGGGCCATGGCCTGGGTGAAGGCCTGGAACTCGGGGTGCTGGTGGATGGTGGCCTTGAGCGCGGCCGGCGCCACGGTCAGGTCCTGGTAGCCCGGTCGGCGGGGCTGGAACAGGGCGGCACGCAGCTGCGGGCACACCGCCCAGTAGCGGGCCAGGGCCCGCACATCGGCTTCGGGGATGCCGCCGTTCAGGTGGGCGTCAATGTCCTGGGGGTCTTCCGGTGTGCTGCTGTCGATGTAGCGCGGCAGGTTGAGGTTGAAGTCGTTCTGCTCGATCTGATCGAAGCCCACCATGCGGGCAAAGCGCGGGTCGCTGTCGTCCAGCGTGTGGAAGGCGTCAACGATGCGGTGGATGTCGCGCTCGCGCAGGCGGTTCTTGGGCCCGTCCTTCATGAAGCCCTGGGCAGCGTCGATCATGAAGATGCCCTTGCGGGCGGCCGCACCGGCCTTGTCGATGACCAGGATGCAGGCCGGGATGCCGGTGCCGTAGAACAGGTTGGCCGGCAGGCCGATGATGGCCTGGATGAGGCCACGCCGCACCAGGTTCCTGCGGATCTCGGCCTCGGCATGGCCGCGGAAGAGCACGCCGTGCGGCAGGATGCAGGCGGCCCGGCCGGTGCTCTTGAGCGAGCGGATGATGTGCAGCAGGTAGGCGTAGTCGCCCTGCTTGACCGGCGGCACACCAAAGCCTTCGAAGCGGCCGTAGGCGTCGGCCTCGGGCTGCAGGCCGTTGCTCCAGCGCTTGTCGGAAAACGGCGGGTTGGCCACCACGTAGTCGAAGGTCTTGAGCTGCTCGCCCGCCCGGAACTTCGGGTCGGCCAGGGTGTTGCCCTGTTCGATTGCCGCCGTCGGGTTGTGGTGCAGGATCATGTTCATCCGCGCCAGGCCGCTGGTGACCTCTTCCTTTTCCTGGCCGTAGAGGGTGACGGGCGTGGGCGCGGCTTCGGCCACCTTCAGCAGCAGCGAGCCCGAGCCGCAGGTCGGGTCGTACACGGTGGTGTGGGGCGTGGTGGCGGCCTGGGCGATGCCCAGCACCTGGGCCATCACGCGGCTGACTTCGGCCGGGGTGTAGAACTGGCCCTTGCTCTTGCCACTTTCGGTGGCGAAGTGCCGCATCAGGTATTCGTAGGCGTCGCCCAGGATGTCGTCGCCATCCGCGCGGTGGCGGCTGAAGTCCAGGTCCTTCGATTCGAAGATGCCGATCAGGTTGGTGAGCTTGTCAACCTTCTCCTTGCCGGCGCCCAGCAGGGCGTCGTCATTGAAGTCGGCCTTGATGCGCAGGCGGTTGGCCTCTTCCAGCGGGCGGATGATCCGCTTGTTGATCTGGTCGCCTATGTCGCTCTTGCCCTTGAGCGCCACCATGTCGGCAAAGCTGGCGCCCGGCGGAATGGTGATCTCCGCGAAAGGCTTGTCCTGGTACTTGTCGCTGATGTACTTGATGAACAGCAGCACCAGCACATAGTCCTTGTACTGGCTGGCATCCATGCCGCCGCGCAGTTCGTCGCAGGAGGCCCAGAGCTTGGAATAGAGGTCGGACTTCTTGATGGCCATCGGGGGCTCGGGTGGACGAAAAACCCCCGATTTTCGCCCTGTTCAGGTCTTCTGGCGTGCCGCCGTCGCCGCCAACACCATCCCCCCGAAGATCAGCCCCAGCCCGATCGCGAACAGGCCGGACAGCCGGTTGCCCAGGATGGCCACCGAGGACAGGATGCCGATCAACGGCACGCCCAGCGTCAGGTTGGTCATGGCGAAGGTGCTGATGCGCCGGCCGTGCTCGGCCGAGATGACGAAGCAGGCGGAGGTGGCCACCGGGCCGATGTAGATCAGCAGCTCCAGCAGGTGTCGGTCCACGCTCACGTGGGTGGGCGCGCCTTCCAGCGCGGCGGCAAAGCCGGCCAGCGGCAGCGTGGCCAGCAGCATCTGCCAGGGCGCCAGGGCCAGCGGGGAGGCCGCCCAGCGGTGGCGCTTGATGTGC
>JAYSCA010000055.1:0-10080 GCA_041915165.1 Ideonella sp. | reverse complement strand
CGCCCGCGCGCTGCTGGCCGACGCCCCACTGCTGCTGCTGGACGACGCGCTGTCGGCGGTGGACACCGAGACCGAGCACCGCATCCTGCAGCACCTGCGCGCGCAGCGCGAGGGGCGCACGGTGGTGATCGTCAGCCACCGCCTGTCCGCGGTGATGGACGCCGATGCCATCGCCGTGCTGCGCCAGGGCCAGCTGGCCGAGCTGGGCACGCACGAGCAGCTGCTGGCCCGCGGCGTGGCCGGCAGCTGGTACGCCCAGCAGTGGCGCATCCAGCAACTGGAGACCTCGTTTGACCCCGCTTGAGTCCGTCACGCCGTCCGCCTCGGCCACCCGCCGCGCCGCGCGCCTGCTGTGGGCCGCCGCCCGGCCGGACCGCCGGCAGATCGGTCTGGGCCTGCTCTGGCTGGCGCTGGCCGCCGCGCTGGATGCCCTGGGGCCGGTGCTGGGCAAGGCCTTCATCGACCGCCACCTGGTGCCACACCAACCGGGCGTGGCCGCCATGCTGGGGCTGCTGGGCGGCGCGCTGCTGGCCGGCAGCACCGCCAGCCTGCTGCGCTATGGCCAGCTCAGCCGGCTGGCCGGCGTGGCCATGCGCTCGGTGCAGCGCATCCGCGAACAGGTGTACGGCCACGTGCTGCGGCTGCCGATGCGCTTCTTCGACACCGCCATCACCGGCCAGCTGGTCAGCCGGGTCACCAACGACACCGAGGCCGTCAAGCAGCTCTACGTGCAGGTGCTGTTCGTGATGCTGGACGCGGTCATCATGCTGCTGAGCGTGCTGGTCACGATGACCCTGCTGGACTGGCACCTGATGTTGATCGTCGCGACGCTGGTGCCCGCGGTGTTCGTGATCGTCTATGTGTACCAGCGGCTCTCGGCCCCGGCCGTGGCCCGCACCCGCGAGCTGCGCAGCCGGCTGAACGCCCAGACGGCCGAGTCGATCGCCGGCATGGCGGTGCTGCAGGCCAGCGGCGCCGCCGCCCGCTATGGCGCGCGCTACGCCGAGGTGAACCAGGCCCACTACGCCTCGCGCCGGGTCGAGCTGCGGGCCAACGCCCTGCTGCTGCGCCCGGCACTGGACCTGCTCAATGTGCTGATGCTGGCCCTGGTGATCGCTGTCTACGGCCTGCGCGAGACCGGCGGGGCGCTCAGCACCCTGGAGGTGGGCGTGCTCTACGCCTTCGTGGCCTACATCGGCCGGGTGGTGGAGCCGTTGATCCAGCTGACCATGCAGTTCTCGCAGCTGCAGCAGGCCGTCATCGCGGCCGCCCGGGTCAACACCCTGCTGGAAGAGGCCCAGGCCCCGCGGCCTCAGGCCCACGGCGTGGTGACGGCCGGCGCGGTCGACCTGCACCACCTGAGCTTTGCCTACGGCGACGGGGCGCCGGTGCTCAAGGACGTGGACCTGCACATCGCGCCGGGCGAGTTCATCGGCATCGTCGGCCCCACCGGCAGCGGCAAGACCACGCTGCTGTCGCTGCTGCTGCGCTTCTACCCCGTCACTCCCGGCCAGCTGGTGGTGGACGGCCAGCCCATCGGCACGTTGGACGAGGCGCAGTTCCGGGATGCGGTCGGCCTGGTGCCGCAGGAGCCGTTTCTGCTGGCCGCCACGGTGCGCGAGAACATCGCGATGGGGCGCCCGCTCACCGAGGCGCAGATCCAGGCCGCCGCGCAAGCCGCGGGCGCGGCGGATTTCATCGCCCGCCTGGACCAGGGCTACGACACGGTGCTGGGCGAAGGCGGCGCCCGCCTGGCGGTGGGCGAAAAGCAGTTGCTGGCCATCGCCCGCGCGCTGGCGGTGCGGCCACGCATCCTGCTGCTGGACGAGGCCACCTCCCACATCGACAGCGCCACCGAGCGGGTGGTGCAGGAAGCGCTGGCCGCCTTGCACGGCCAGCTGACGATCATCTCGATCGCCCATCGGCTGTCGACCATCCGCGATGCGGACCGCATCGTGGTGCTGCGGCAGGGCCGGGTGGCCGAACTGGGCCCGCACGAGGCCCTGATGGCCCGCGAGGACGGCATCTACCGCCGCCTCGTCGAACTGCAACAGCTGACCGGCGAGACCGCCGGTGCGGACTGACGGCCCGGCTTACTTGCGGGCGGCGGCCAGCCGGGCCTGCTCGGCCTGTTCATCCACATGCATGTGGTGGATGAAGTAGTAGACGTAGTAGCCCAGCATGCCCAGCATGAACAGGATGCCGGCAGCACTCATCAGGCCATAGTCGGTCGTGAAGAAATCGCGAAGGGCGTGCATGGTGTCTCTCCTCGGTTGGATCAGTGACACCATCAGACCGCAGAGCCCCCCCGGCCCGCATGCGCCAGCGCAATTTCCGCGGCCGATCCGGGCCGGGCTTTGACGAGGATCAGACGCGCGCACCCGGCTGGCCGAGGGACAGGCCCAGCCCCCGGGCCGCCGCCAGCAGCGGGTGGTCCAGCGGCACCTGGCGGCTCTGCCCGGCCACGCTGGCCAGCGGCACGCTGGTGCAGGTGTCCCCCTGCAGCACCACCATGCGGTTGAAGCCGCCACTGCGCACCAGCTGCGCCGCGTGGTAGCCAAAGCGCGTGGCCAGCACCCGGTCGAACGGTGTGGGCGAGCCACCGCGCTGCACATGGCCCAGCTGGGTGCTGCGCACCTCGCTCTCCACCAAGGGCTGCAGCGCCTGGGCCAGCCACTGCCCCACCCCGCCCAGCCGCAGGGGCTCCGGGCTGTCGGCCAGGCGGGCCCGCACCACCAGGTCATGGTCCACGGCATGGGCGCCTTCGGCGATGCAGATCAGGGTGTCGCCCTCGCGTGCCTCCCGCTGACGGCAGACCTCGGCCACGGCCTCGACCGAAAACGGCAGTTCGGGCAGCAGGATCACGTCCGCCCCGCCGGCCATGCCGCCCTCCAGGCCGATCCAGCCGGCGTAGCGGCCCATGGTCTCGGCGATCATCACCCGGCCATGGCTCTTGGCCGTGGTGGCCAGCCGGTCCAGCGATTCGGCCACCACCGCCACCGCGCTGTCGAAGCCAAAGCTGCGGTCGGTGTGCATCAGGTCGTTGTCGATGGTCTTGGGCACACCCACCACCGGCACGCCCAGACGGGCAAAGCCCTCGGCGATCACCATGGTGCCGTCGCCGCCGATCACCACCAGGCCCTCGATGCCCTCGCGCTTCAGGGTGGCCACGGCCTCGGCCGAGACATCGCCCCCGTTGGCGCCGAAGAAATGGAAGGGATCGCAGCGGTTGTGCGTGCCCAGGATCGTGCCGCCCAGCGACAGAATGCCTTCCACGTCCGGCACCCGCAGCGGCCGCATCGCCGGCCGGCACAGGCCCAGAAAGCCTCGCTCGATGCCGGTGACGCTGGCGCCCGCCTCGTTGATCAAGGCCAGGGTGACGGCGCGGATCACCGCGTTGAGTCCGGGGCAATCGCCGCCCCCGGTCAGGATACCGATGTGCATCCGGCAACGATACACCGGCCTCCCGGGCGTCTCCATGACGGCCCGGCGACGGTGGCGCCGCCTCAGCTGTTGTCCGGGCCCTGGAAGCCGCCGGCGCGGAAGGTCAGCACCAGCGTGTCGCGGTGGCCGCTGACGGCCGGATCGAGCGGCTGGATCGGGGTCGATTCATGGATCACCCGCGTGTCGTCCAGCAGCATGGTGCTGAAGGGCTCGCTGAGGGTGAAGCGCTGCCCGTCCCGCCCCTCGGCCGCAAAGACGCGGGTCTCGCCGCCCTTGATGCCCACGCGGTCGATCAGCGTCACCGTGACCAGGTCCACGCCGTCCCGGTGGGCGCCTTCGGGCGTCGGCCGGCCGATGCCGTCGGTGGTGTCAATGCGGAACGGGTGGGCCTCCACATACCAGGCGCGGGGCCCGCGCAGCGCGGTCGCCCGCGCCGCCAGGGCCACCAGCCAGCGCGACCAGAACGGGTCGGCCACCAGCGTGGGTTCGATCGGCTCGAAGTGCCGCTCGATGCCGCCATGCAACGCGTTGTACGACACCGGTTGCCAGTGGGGGCGGTGGGCCACCTGGGTGACGTGCTCGCCCTCGACGATGAAACAGCTGTGGCGGCGGTAGCGGTAACGACCGCCATCGCGCAGGTAATCGTCGGCCGGCAGGCGGTCCCAGTAGGCGGGCCACGCGGCCAAGTCCTCGGGGCCGGCGCCCAGCAGATCCCGCAGGCCCTGGGCGTCGATCACGGCAAAGCCCTGGTCGGCCAGGGCGGCATCCAGACCCGCAACAGGGGTGAGCGGAGGAGCAAGCATCATCGGCATATTGTCGCGCGCCACGCACGCCCAACGGCTTGCGTTGCCGCAGATGGCATGCGCCATGCTACCGTTTCAGGGTGTCACACCCCCCGCCACCGACGCTCGATTCCCGGCTGATCAACGATCTGGCCGGCGTCATCACCTGGCAGCTGGCGCTGGAGACGCGGCTGCTGACCACCGACCGGCAGGGGTATGGTCTGCTGGGCACGCCGACCCGGCCGGGTGGCTGGCCGGCTGCGGAGTTCACCGCCCGCGTCCACCCGGACGACCTGGAATCCCTGCGCGAGGCCAATGCCCTGGCGCTGGCCACCCACGGCCCGGTGGACGCGACGATGCGGGTGCGCGGCGAAGACGGCCGCTGGGTCCACCTGCTGACCCGGCGCGTCGTGCAGTGCGACGCCGAGGGCCAGCCCACGGTGCTGCAGGGCATCGCCTTCAACGTGACCCAGCAGCAGCGGCTGGCCAGCGAGCTCAAGGCGGCCAGCGAACGCATCGCCCTGGCCGCCCGGGGCGTGGGCATGGGCACCTGGGTGCTGGACGTGGCCACCCAATACCAGGAATGGGATCCGCAGATGTGGCACCTGCGCGGCCGCTCGCCCCGCCCGGTGCCCCCCACCGGCGACGAGCTGCTGGCCATGGTGCACCCGGACGATCGCCCCAGCTGCCGGGCCCGCCAGCACCAGCATGAGAACGACCGCGACCGCCAGCATGAGTTCCGGGTCGTCTGGCCCGATGGCTCAGTGCACTGGCTGGCCTCGCGGATGATGGTGGTGCGCGACGAGCACGGCCAGCCCCTGCAGGAGGTGGGCGTGAACTGGGAGGTCACCGACTCCCACCAGGCCCTGGCCGAACGCCACGCCCGCGAGCTGGCCCAGCGCGAGAGCGAGGCCAAATCCGAGCTGCTGGCCCGATTGAGCCACGAGCTGCGCACCCCGCTGAACGCGGTGCTCGGCTTCACCCAGCTGCTGCTGGCCGACCATGAGCAGATGAGCGCGATGGAGCGGCAGCGGCAGTTGCAGCAGATCGAACATGCCGGCGTGCACCTGCTGTCGCTGATCAACGATGTGCTGGAGCTGGCCCGCCCGGAGGACGCGACCGCGGTCCGCCCGCCGGTGCAGCCCGTGTCGCTGGTCGAGGTGCTGGACAGCGTGCTGCCGATGGTCGAAGCCACCGCCGAGCAACGCCGGCTGTCCTGGCGCGTGGCCGTGCCGGCGTCGCTGCAGGTGCAGGCCGACCCGGTGCGCCTGCGCCAGGTGCTGCTCAACCTGCTGACCAATGCCATCAAATACAACCGTGATGGCGGCTGGATCGAAGTCCAGGCCCGGCAGGAGGGTGAGCAGGCGGTGCTGCAGGTCAGCGACAGCGGCGTTGGCATTGCGCCGCGCGACCAGGCCAGCGCCTTCGAACCCTTCCACCGACTGCCCAGCGCGGCCGAGGTGGACGGCGTGGGCATCGGCCTGGCCATCGTCAAGACCCTGGTGCGCCGCATGGGCGGCGAGATCCGCATCGACAGCCAGCCCGGCGTGGGCAGCACCTTCGAGGTCCGCCTGGCCGCGGGCGAGCCCGCGCCGGCCAGCCCGCCGCCCCCTCCCGCCCCGGCTGGAACGGCCAACGCCCTCCCCTGCCTGCTCTACATCGAAGACAACCCGGTCAACATGACCATCGTGGCCGAGCTGGTGGCCCGCCACCCCGGCGTCCGCTTCGTCGGCGCGGAGGATGCCCAGACCGGGTTGCGCCTGGCCCGTGAGCTGCAGCCCCGGCTGATCCTGACCGACATGCAGCTGCCCGATCTGCACGGACACGAGGTGCTGTCCCAACTGCGGGCCGACCCGGCCACGCGCGAGATCCCTTGCATCGCGCTGTCGGCCAACGCGCTGCCCAGCGACATCGAAGCCGCCTTGGCCCAGGGTTTCTCGGCCTACTGGACCAAGCCGCTGGATTTCTCCGCTTTTCGACAGACACTCAGCACCCTGTTCGGTTCGATCGGCCGCTGACGGCCCGCCTGATGTCCCACGCTTCCCTGACGCCCCGCACCGCCCTGCTGCTCACCCTGCCGCCCCTGCTCTGGGCGGGCAATGTGATCGTCGGCCGGATGGTGGTGGGGGCCGCGCCCCCGTTCGCCCTCAACCTGATCCGCTGGCTGCTGGCCTTCGCGGTGCTCTGGCCGATGGGCCGCGCCGCCTGGCGTGACCGGGCCGCCATCCGCGCCCGCTGGGGCTACCTGACCCTGCTCGGGCTGTTCGGCATCGGCTGCTACAACGCGCTGCAGTACCTGGCGCTGCACACCTCCACGCCGCTGAACGTCACGCTGATCGGCGCCAGCTCGCCGGTCTGGATGCTGGGCGTGGGGGCGCTGCTCTACGGCGTGCGGCCGCGGGCCCAGGATCTGATGGGGGCGGCCGCCTCGCTGCTGGGCGTGGCCCTGGTCATCACCCAGGGCGACCCGGCGCGGCTGCGCACGCTGCATTTCTCGCCCGGTGACCTGCTGATGCTGCTGGCCATGCTGACCTGGAGCCTCTACAGCTGGCTGCTGGCCCGTCCGCCGGCCTCGATGCAGGGCGCGGCGCGGCCGGCCTGGGACAGCGCCGGCTTCCTCTCGCTGCAGATCGGTTTCGGCCTGTTCTGGTGTGCGCTGGGCAGCGGTGGCGAGGCCCTGGTGTCCGATCCCCGCTGGCACTGGAGCCCCACGGTCTTCGCCAGCCTGGCCTATGTGGCCATCGGCCCCTCGCTGGTGGCCTTCTTCTGCTGGGGCCGCGGCGTGGCGGCCGTCGGGCCGGCGGTGGCCGGCTTCTTCGTCAACCTGATGCCGCTGTTCGCGGCGCTGATGTCGGCCGCGCTGCTGGGCGAAGCGCCGCGCTGGTTCCACATCGTGGCCTTCGTGCTGATCGTCGGCGGCATCGTGATCTCTTCGCGCCGGGGCAAGGCGGGCTGAGCGCCCGCCGCCACCTCAACGCCAGCGCGCCAGCAGCCAGACGCCGCCCAACACCAGCGCGGTGCCCACCAGCAGCAGCGGCGTGAAGGGCTCGCCCAGCAGGACGATGCCCATGCCGATGGTGCTGAGCGGCCCGATCATGCCGATCTGGGCCGCCAGTGGCGCGCCGATGCGCTCGATGGCCATCATCACCATCAGCACCGGCGCCACCGTGCAGGCGGTCGCGTTGAGCAGCGACAGCCACAGCACCGGGGCCGGCACCGCGGCGGCGGCCAGGGGCTTGAGCAGCACGAACTGCAGCAGGCAGAAGCCGCAGGCCACGCTGGAGGCCAGCCCGGTCAGGCGCAGCGAGCCCAGGCGGCGCACCACCTCCCCGCTGCCGACCATGTAGAGCGCATAGCTCACCGCGCTGCCAAACACCAGCGCCGCCCCCCAGGCCGTGTTCGCGCCGGGGGCGGCCGCCTCATGGCCGAAGACCAGCACCGTGCCCAGGTAGCTGAGCCCGGCCGCCAGCCACTGGCGCCCCGTCACCCGCTTGTGGAACCACAGCACCGAGATCGCCATCACGATGGTCGGGCCGAGGTAGAGGATCAGCCGCTCCAGGCTGGCACTGATGTAGGCCAGGCCCATGAAATCGAGCTGGCTGGCCAGGTAGTAGCCGGAAAAACCCAGGCCGAGCACCGCCCAGCGGTCGCGCCCGCTCAGCGCCGGCTGGCCGCGCCCGGCCCACCAGGCCAGTGCCAGGAACAGCGGCAAAGCGATCAGCATGCGCCACATGATCAGCGTGACCGCGTCAACCCCGTGGCGGTAGGCCAGCTTGACGATGATGGCCTTGCCTGAAAAGGCGATGGCCCCGGCCGCCGCCAGGGCCAGGCCACGCCAGTCCGCCAGGCGGGGCCGGGTGACGGGGGACGGGTGGGGCGAAGTGATTCCTGTGGCACGCATGCCCGCATCTTCGCAGCCCGGCGCCCGGTCACGCTTCGCGGTTCGGCACAGCCCTCTTCGCGCCCCGGCCTCTTTTTCTCCGCCGCAGGGAACCTCCGCCCGCCCCGGCGGCTCCACCCCATACCCACCCCCGCATTCAGCACGACATTCCCCGCATGAGCAGCACCCTGCAGATCGGTCCCCTCGCCCTCCCCTGGTCGCTGCTGCTGACCGTGCTGGCCGTGCTGCTGGGCCAGACGGTGGGCCGCCGCGTCGGTCGCGCCAGCGGCGTCGATCCGGAACCCCAGACCTTTCGTCTGCTGCTGCTGGCCCTGCTGGCGGCGCGGCTGGGCTTCATCTGGCCTTACCGTGGCCTCTACCTGGACGAGCCGCTGCGCATGCTGGACATCCGCGATGGCGGCTGGGATGCGCAGGTCGGGCTGATCACCGGCTGGCTCGCCACCCTGGTGTGGGTTCAACGGCGCCCAGCCTTGCGGCGGCCGCTGCTGGCGGCGGTGGGCAGTGCCAGCCTGCTCTGGCTGCTGGGCACCGGCCTGCTGCTGTGGCAGACCCGCGCCATGCCGCCGCTGCCCGCCATCAGCGTTGCCCGCCTGGACGGCAGCCGGCTGTCGCTGCCCGCGCTGCGCGGCCAGCCCACGGTCATCAACCTGTGGGCCAGCTGGTGCCCGCCCTGCCGGCGCGAGATGCCGGTGCTGGCCACCGCGCAGGCCGCCCACCCGGAGGTCCGCTTCGTGTTCATCAACCAGGGCGAGACCGCGGACGCGGTGCAGGCCTTCCTGACCCACCAGTCCCCGGGCCTGCGGCAGGTGCTGCTCGACCCGCGCTCCGAGGTGGGCGCCAGCCTGGGCCAGCGGGCCCTGCCCACCACCTTCTTCTTCGACGCCCAGGGGCGCTTGGTCGACCAGCGCATCGGCGAGCTCTCCCCGGCCACCCTGGCCCAGCGGCTGGCCCGGCTGAACGCCGGCGCCACCGCGGCCCCCCTGTCTCCCCCCGCTTCACGCCCCGCCCCATGACCTCTTCCCATCCCGATCGCCGTCTTTCCGTCGCCCCAGCCCCAGTGGCTGCTGTGCGCCGCCGCTGTCTGCAGCAGGCCCTGGGCCTGGGCGCACTGGGCCTGGCGCCCGCCTGCGCGGTGCTGGCCGCCACAGCGTCCCCCCACGACCCCGACGAGCAGGCCCTGGCGCGACAGGTCTGGCAGGCGCTGCAGCAAAGCAGCTGGATTGCCGATGGCAGCATCGGCGCGCGGCGCATCGTCTATGTCTTCACCGACCCGAACTGCCCGTACTGCAACAAGTTCTGGGCGGACGCCCGGCCCTGGGTCCGGGCTGGCCGGGTGCAGTTGCGCCATGTGATCGTCGGCATCCTGAGCGCCGACAGCCCGGGCAAGGCCGCGGCCCTGCTGTCGGCCGCCAACCCGGCCGCGGCGCTGGCGGCCTACGAGGGCGCACAGGTCGACGCGGTGGCCAAGACCCTGGCCGCCGGCCATCCCCGTCCGCTGGGTGCCCAGGGGCTGGCCCCGCTGAACCCGATCCCGCCCGCCTGGGCCGCCCGCCTGAACGCCAATGACCAGCTGATGCAGGCCCTGGGCCTGCGCGCCACCCCGGCCCTGGTGTGGCAGGACGCCAGTGGCGGCCTGCAGACCCGCACCGGCGTGACGCCCCAGACCCTGGCCGAGGCGATGGGGCCGCGCTGAAACCAGCGCTGGCAGTTCAGCCCTGTTCCCAGGCTGGCGTGCAGCGCAGCACTTCCTCCAGCGTGGTCAGGCCCTGGGCGACCTTGGCCAGCCCCGCCACGCGCAGCGGCATCAGCCCTTCCTCAGCCGCCTGACGGCGCAGACGGGCCAGGTCCAGCTGAGGGTGCATGGCCTGGCGCACCGGCTCGCTGACCTGCATCAGCTCGTAGAGCGCGGCCCGGCCGCGGTAGCCCGTCTGGCGGCAGGCCGGGCAGCCCACC
>JAYSCA010000054.1:0-10085 GCA_041915165.1 Ideonella sp. | reverse complement strand
AAAGAAGGGAGGCTGCAACGGGTTGTACCCGAAACGCGCCAGCGGTGCGTCCGGTGGACGGGTTGCCAGCCGCCGCCGGACGGGCGCAGGATGCGCGACAGTGACAACTGATCCGAGAAGGGACACCAGAATGCAACGACGGGACTGTGGCCGCTGGCTGGGCGGATGGATGCTGGGGGCCGGCCTGGGCTGGCCGCTGGCGCGGGCCGCGGGCTTCAGCGAGGCGGATGCCTCGCTGGGGGTGAAGACGGCGCTGGAGCGGGGCGCGTCGAGTGCGGTGGCGCTGCTGGGGCGGCCGGACGGCTTTCTGGGCAACCCCCAGGTGCGCATCCCGCTGCCCAGCGGGTTGAAGGAGGCCGCGCAGCTGCTGAAATTCACCGGTCAGCAAAAACGCGTCGACGAGTTGGTGACCGCCATGAACCGGGCCGCCGAGGCGGCGGTGCCGCAGGCCAAGACGCTGCTGGTGCAGGCGGTCAAGACCATGTCGGTCGAGGATGCGGTGGGCATCGTGAAGGGCGGCGACACCTCGGTCACCGACTTCTTCGCCCGCAAGACCCGCGCACCGCTGACCGACCGCTTCCTGCCCATCGTCACCCAGGCCACCGAGAAGGTGGACCTGGCGGCCAAGTACAACGCGGTGGCCGGCAAGGCCAGTGGCCTGGGCCTGGTGGCGCAGGAGGATGCCAACGTCCAGCAGTATGTCACCCGCAAGGCGCTGGACGGCCTCTACCTGATGATCGGCGAAGAAGAGAAGAAGATCCGCCGCGACCCGGTGGGCACCGGCAGCGCGATCCTCAAGAAGGTGTTTGGCTGAAGGGTGCGGCGCGGGCTGTGCCACCCGCGCCGCACCTGGGACCGCTCAGAGCGCGGCGCGGAAGATCGCGCAGACTTCCTCGAAGGTCGGCTGCACCGGGTTGGTCAGGCCGCAGGCGTCCTTCATCGCGTTGGTGGCCAGGGTGGGAATGTCGGCTTCCTTCGCGCCCAGGCTGCCCACACCGGCCGGAATGCCCACGTCGGCGCTGAGCTGGCGGATGGCGGCCAGGCAGGCATCCGCGGCCTGCGCATCGCTCAGGCCGGCGGTGTCCGCCCCCATCGCGCGGGCCACGTCGCCCAGGCGGGCGGCTGCCACGCGGGCGTTGAAGGCCTGCACATGCGGCAGCAGGATGGCGTTGCAGACGCCGTGCGGCAGGTCGTAGAAGCCCCCCAGCTGGTGGGCCATCGCGTGCACATAGCCCAGCGAGGCGTTGTTGAAGGCCATGCCGGCCAGGAACTGGGCATAGGCCATGGCCTCACGGGCCGCCACGTCCTGGCCCTGGGCCACAGCGGTGCGCAGGTGCTGGCTGATCAGCGTGACGGCCTTGAGCGCGCAGGCGTCAGTGATCGGGTTGGCCGCGGTGGACACATAGGCCTCGACCGCATGCGTGAGCGCGTCCATGCCGGTGGCGGCGGTCAGCGAGGCGGGCATGCCCAGCATCAGCTCCGGGTCGTTGACCGACAGCACCGGGGTGGTGTGCTTGTCGACGATGGCCATCTTCACGTGGCGGGTCTCGTCGGTGATGATGCAGAAGCGCGTCATCTCGCTGGCGGTGCCGGCGGTGGTGTTGATGGCCACCAGCGGCAGTTGCGGCTTGGCGGACTTGTCCAGGCCCTCATAGTCGGTGATGTGGCCGCCGTTGGCGGCGACCAGCGCGATGGCCTTGGCGCAGTCGTGCGGCGAGCCGCCGCCCAGCGAGATCACGAAGTCGCAGGCGTGGGTCTTCAGCAGGGCCAGACCGGCTTCCACGTTGGCCACGTTGGGGTTGGGCTTGACGCCATCGAACACCACCGAGGTGACACCGTGCTGGCCCAGCAGCTCGGTCACCTTGGCCACCAGGCCGGTGCGCACCAGCGGCGCATCGGTGACGACCAGGGCCTGGCGCCAGCCCTTGGATTGGATGTCGAGGGCGGCATCCTTCAGACAACCGGTGCCCATCAGGTTGACACTGGGGATGAAGAAGATCGTGGTGCTCATGGCGGCTTCCTGGCGACAGAGGGTTGTGTGGCGCCGACCGGCGCTCATCTCATGGGTGAACGCCGGCCGGCTGCGGCGCAGTCTGAGCGCAGGACGCGGGTGGGGATTTGAGCCCGATCAAGAGAACCGGGGCCCGTCGGGCGGCTTCAGCGGGCCGCCCGGCCCAGGCGCGTCAGCCAGGGCGTGATCAGCAGCAGCAGCACGCCTGCGCCGATGGACGAGCTGAACAGGAACACGAAGGGCGGGATGCCGCTGCCGGCCAGCAGGCCCTCCAGCGCGCCGGCCAGGTAGTTGGCCACGCCGATGCCGGCCAGCCAGACGCCCATCAGCAGGCCCATCAGCCGGGTTGGCGCCACCTTGGACACCATGGCGTAACCCACCGGCGAGAGCATCAGCTCGCCGATGGTGTGCAGCACGTAGACGCCGGCCAGCCACAGCGGGCCGACCGAACCCAGCGCCTGGGCCCGGTTCTGCGCGGCGGCCATCAGCACGAAGCCCAGGCCCAGCACGATCATGCCCAGGCCCATCTTGGCCGGGTCCGGCAGCGCGTAGCGGCTCTGGTCCAGCCGCAGCCACAGGGCCGAGAACAGCGGCGCCAGCACCATGATGGCCAGCGGGTTGATGCTCTGGAACCAGGAGGCCGGGATCTCCCAGCCTGCCAGGTGGCGGTCGGTCTGCTGGTCGGCGAACAGGCTCATCGAGCCGCCGGCCTGCTCGAAGCCCATCCAGAAGACGATCACGAACAGCGTGGTGATGGCGATGGCGGCGATGGCAGACAGCTCGGCCCGGCTCAGGGCGGGGCCGGCGTCGTTGTGCCCGGGGCGCTTCAGCCCGATCAGGGCCAGGCCCAGCAGTGCCAGGCCCGCCAGCGTGCGACCGGCGTTGTCCAGCTGGGCCCAGAGCGGCGCCAGCAGATGGCCTCCGGCCAGCACCGCCAGCACCAGGCCCAGGCTGCCGGCGCTCCACAGGGCGATGCGTGGCAGGTCGGCCCAGCCGAGGGCCGACTGACCCTCGCGCAGGCCGGCGCGCCCCAGCCGCGCCTGACGCCACAGCAGCGCGACCAGGCCGAAGGCCATGCCCACGCCGGCGCTGGCGAAGCCCCAGTGCCAGCCCAGGCGCTCGCCCAGCGAGCCGGCCACCAGCGGCGAGAAGAACGCGCCCACGTTCACGCCCATGTAGAAGATGGTGTAGCCGCCCGCGCAGCGCGGGTCGCCGGGCTCGTACAGCATGCCCACCAGCGAGGTGCTGTTGGGCTTGAAGAAGCCGTTGCCCACGATCAGCAGGCCCAGCGCCACATGCAGCAGCGGCTCGAAGGCCATCGCGAAGTGGCCCAGCATCATCACCGTGCCGCCGATCACCATCGCCAGCCGGGCGCCCAGCCAGCGGTCGGCCAGGTAGCCACCGATCAGCGGCGTGAGGTAGACCAGGCCGGTGTAGATCCCGTAGAGCTGCAGCGCATCGGCCCGCGGGTAGCCCAGCGCGTTGACCAGGTAGAGCACCAGCAGGGCCCGCATGCCGTAGTAGCTGAAGCGCTCCCACATTTCGGTCATGAAGATGACCTGGAGGCCGGGCGGGTGTCGTCGGGTGGTCGTGGCGGGGGTGCCGCCGGCGGAGGCAGGTGAAGTCATGCGGGTCGTGACAGGTCGGAACAGGACCGCCCAGCGACCGGGTGGGCCGCGGGCGAAACCGGGTATTGTCGCCAGCCGCGCGGGCCGGGCTCAGCGCGCGTTCATCGTGCCGGCGTCGACATGGCCGGAGGGCACATGGGAGGCGGCGTTCTCGACGTGCCGGGTCTGGTCGTCGAAGAAGAAGTCGGGCTCGAACTCGGCCAGGAAGGGGCCCTTGTCCCAGCCGCCGAGGAACATCGCCTCGTCCACCGGCACCTGCCAGGCCATCAGCGTGCGGATGGCGCGCTCGTGCGCCGGCGCGCCGCGAGCGGTGACCAGCGCGGTGCGCAGGGCCATGCCGGTATCGGGTGTGCTCAGGCGCAGCCGGGTCAGCGCATCCAGCAGCGGCTTGAAGGGGCCGGGCGGCAGTGGGCGGGCCGCGCGCTCGATTTCATGCTGTTGGAAGGCGGCCAGGCCGTCGCGCTGATAGACCTGCTCGGCCTCGTCGGAGAACAGCACCGCGTCGCCGTCGAAGGCGATGCGCAGTTCGTCCGGGTGGGCGTCGGAGGCCTGGCGGGCATGCGGCAGCACCCGCGCGGCGGGCACGCCTGCGGCCAGGGCCGAGCGCGCATCGGTGTCGTTGGCCGACAGGAAGAGATGGGCCTGCAGCGGCCGCAGGTAGCGCCAGGGGCTCTCGCCCCGTGTGAAGACGCCGCGTTCCAGCGTCAACCCGTGCGACTGGGCCGAGCGGAACACCCGCATGCCCGAGACCGGGTCGTTGCGCGAGAGGATGACCACCGCCACCCGCGGCCGGTCGCGGTTGAAGGCCAGCAGCTTCTGGACCAGCGAGAAGGCCACGCCCGGCGCGGCGGGCTGGTCCAGGCGCTGCATCTGCAGGTCCATGTAGGCCTGGTCGTCGCCGGTCTCGAACAGCCGGTTCTCCTCCTCGAAGTCGAACAAGGCCCGGGAGGAGATCGCGACCATCAGGCGGTCGGTGGGGGTGGCGGCCATGGTGAGGCGGCCTGGCGCTCAGCGCGGGCCGGGGGTGGCGCCGCCCTTCATCAGCGCCATCGCGGTGCCGATCAGGCCGGCCACCTCGCCCATGTGCCCGGGCACGATCATGGTGTTGTTCTTCTGGGCCAGCTGGGCGTAGGCCTCCACCGCCTTCTCGGCCACCTTGAGCTGCACCGCCTGCTCGCCGCCCGGGGCCTGGATGGCCTGGGCCACCTGGCGGATGGCCTGCGCGGTGGCTTCGGCCACGGCCACGATGGCGGCGGCCTGACCCTGGGCGTTGTTGATCTCGGCCTGGCGCTGGCCCTCGGAGCGGGCGATGAAGGCCTCGCGCTCGCCGGTGGCGATGTTGATCTGCTCCTGCTTGCGGCCTTCGGAGGCGGCGATCAGCGCGCGCTTCTCGCGCTCGGCGGTGATCTGGGCCTGCATGGAGCGCAGGATCTCGGCCGGCGGGGTCAGGTCCTTGATCTCGTAGCGCAGCACCTTCACGCCCCAGTTGGCGGCGGCTTCGTCCAGGGCGCTGACGACCGCACCGTTGATCTGGTCGCGCTCCTCGAAGGTCTTGTCCAGCTCCATCTTGCCGATCACCGAGCGCAGCAGCGTCTGCGCCAGCTGGGTGATGGCGAAGACATAGTTGCTGGAGCCGTAGCTGGCCCGCATCGGGTCGGTCACCTGGAAGTAGATGATGCCGTCCACCTGCAGCTGGGTGTTGTCCTTGGTGATGCAGACCTGGCTGGGCACGTCCAACGGCACTTCCTTGAGCGAATGCTTGTAGGCCACCCGCTCGATGAAGGGGGTGACGAAGGCCAGGCCGGGCGTCAGCGTGCGGTCGTACTTGCCCAGGCGTTCGACCACCCAGGCGTTCTGCTGCGGCACGATCTTGACGGCCTGACTGACGAAGATGGCCGCAATGACCAGCAGCACGAGGGCGATTTCCATGGGGGCAGTCCTTCGGGTGAGGGGTTCCGGGATCAGGGGGCAGGTTGCAGCGGCACCAGCACGAGGCCGGTGGCCTCGACCGCACTGATGCGGTGCGGTCCGGGGTGGCCGGTGGTGCCGTGTTCCAGGCGGGCGTTCCACTGGGTGCCCCGGTGCTCGACCCGGGTGGTGCCGTCGGGGTTCCATTGGGTCACCTGCACCGTGGCACCGATGTCCAGGTGCAGGTCGCGGTTCTGGGCCTCGGGCGCGCCCCGCGGACGCAGCCGGCGTTGCCGCTGCAGCAGGGCGGTGGCACCACCGCCTATCACGGCGGCGGTGGCGATCTGGGCCGCCAGGCCCAGGCCGGCATGGGCGGCCAGCGCCGCCGCGGCGGTGCCCAGGGCCAGCATCAGCAGGTAGAAGGTGCCGCTGGTCAACTCCAGGGCCACCAGCAGGCCGGTGGCCACCCACCAGGCGGTCGAGGCCGCGAATTCCATTGTGTCTGTCCTTGCCGAGAAGCCGGGGCCCCAGTGTAGGGGCAGGCTCAGGCGGCTGTTTGTCCGATCTTTCGCACGGATTTAGGGCAAGCTGCCGGCTGCGGAGATTGCACCATGCCCCAAGACTGGCACGTCCTGCTGACGTCCTATTGGTCCGGCCTTCGGCTGGACATCAACCTGCTCGTGTTCCTGAACCTGGCCGGCGCGCTGGCGCTGGGGGCCCTGGTCGGCTACGAGCGTTCCTTCCGCGGCCGGGCGGCCGGCATGCGCACCTACGGCCTGGTCTGCATGGCCTCGACCGCGCTGACCGTGATGAGCGGCTATCCCGGAGCCTGGTATGGCGGCCTGGCCGGTGCCGGTGCGTGGCACCCGGGCGACCCGACCCGGGTGGTCCAGGGCATCGTGACCGGCATCGGCTTCCTCGGGGCCGGGGTCATCATGAAGGACGGGCTGTCGATCAGCGGCCTGACCACGGCGGCCTCCATCTGGGCGGCGGCGGCCATCGGCGTGCTGCTGGGCGTGGGCTTTTATGCGGCGGCCATCCTGCTGGCGCTGCTGTGTGCGGGCACCATGATGTGGGGGGCCAAGGTCGAGGCCTGGCTGCCCTCGCACCATGCGCTGGGGGTCACGGTGCAGCTGGCGCCGGGGGCCGAGTTGGCGACGGCGGCGCTGGACCGCTTTCTGCAGGGGCTGGGCTACCAGCTGGCCCCGGCCCGCAACTGAGCCGGGGCCGGCGCCCGCTCAGTGCACGAAGCCGATCTGCGGCTTGCGACTGCTGCCCGCCGCCGGCAGATCCTGCAGCAGCAGCGTGCCGCGGCCATCCAGCCGGGCGTTGCCGAAGGCGGTCATCCAGGCCCGGCGCATCTCGCGCGGGGCCACTTCGGCCAGGCGTTCCAGCACCGGTTCTGACGGGGCTTCATCAAAGCGCTCGCCCCAGGCATGGGCGGCGCGGATGGCCTGGTAGAGCCGCCGGGCGATGGCCCGGGCCGCGTCGGCATCGGGCATCTGCACCTCGTAGACGTTCATCCGGTTCAGGATGGGCTCGGGGATGCTGCGCTCGTCGTTGGCGGTGGCCACCCAGATCACCTGGCTGGCGTCGATCGGCACCTCGGCGAACTCGTCGGTGAAGCTGTGCGCGGTGTCGTGCTCCAGCAGGCTGTAGAGCGCGCCCAGCGGGTCGTAAGCATGTTCGCCACGGGCCTTGTCGATCTCGTCGACCACCATCACCGGGTTGGCGTAGTTGCCGTCCACCAGGGTCTCGAAGACCTTGCCGGGGCGCGCCCCCTTCCACTGGCTGGAGGCGCCCGAGAGCACCCAGCCGGCGGTCAGCGCGCTCATGCTGATGAAGCCCATGCCGGTGCCCAGCAGCTGGGCCACCTCGCGGGCGAAATGGGTCTTGCCCACGCCGGGTGGGCCCAGCAGCAGCATCGGGGTGATCTCCAGCGCGTCGCGGCTGTCCTCGACCAGCGCGATCTGGCGCCGCAGGTCGTCCAGCGCGTCGTGGAAGTTGGGCAGCTCGTCGTAGAGGTGGTCCATCGCCGGCAGGCCGGCGGGCTTGACCTGGAAGCGCTCGGGGCCCTTCTCCAGCATGCGCTCATAGGTGCTGCGCAGGTGCTCGTGCTCCCGGTCGGGCAGCTTGGCCAGGCGCTGCTCCACCTCGTTGACGCGGTAGACATTGCGCATCCGGGCGATCGGGATCGATGCGCCCTGAACGGTCATGAGCTCGTGAGATGTGGACATGCAACCTCCATCCAATCCGGCACCGGCCGCCCCGGTGCCTTCATTGCAGCAAAGCACCCACCGCCTCCAAACCACGATCAGCGGCCGGATGCGGGCTCAGTTCGGGAGAAAGCAAGAGGCAGGCCATTGACAGGACGCTCTGGCGGTGCAATCGGGCGCTTTTCTCCCCTTTGGCGGGCCCGTGGCCACCAAGAATGCAAGTGGTCTATTTATTCATAACTGAAATATTTAGCTCATCAAGGGAATTGCCATGGGGCTTCAGAACCTGTCCATCGGGCGCCGTCTGGCGTTCGTCCTGTCCATCATCCTGGGGCTGTCATTGCTCAGTGCCATTGCCAGTGTGGCCATGCTCCATACCCTGGGGCAGGAGGTCCACGCGATGGTGGATGACCAACTGAAGGTGGAGCGCGCCGGCGAAGGCTGGCTGAACAACACCACCGCCGGCGTGCAGCGGGCCGCCGCCATTGCCAAGAGCAGTGATGCCGCGTTGGTGGGCTACTTCGCCCCCGCCAGTGCCAAGGCGATCCGGGAAACGGATGCCCTCCAAAAGGTGATCGAGGCGGCGATGGACACTGACGCGGAGCGGGCGGAGTTCGACAAGGTGACGGCCTTGCGCAAGGCCTATCTGGGCGCCCGGGAGGCCGTCAGCCAGCTGAAGAAGGCGGGGGATGTCGAGGGTGCGGACCGGCTCTTCAGCGAGAAGTTCGAACCCACTTCGGCCGCTTACCTGGCCGGCGTCGCCAACCTGGTGGCCATGCAGCGCAAGACCTTTGACCAGTCCGCCGCGGAAGTGGAGACCCTGCGCCTGCGGGCCATCACGGTGTTGACCGTCGTGGGGGCGTTGGCTGTCGGTGTGGGGAGCTTCCTGGCCTGGCAGCTGAGTCGCGGCATCACGGTGCCGCTGCGTGAGGCCGAGCGGGCGGCCACGGCGGTGGCCCAGATGGACCTGAGCCAGCCGGCCCGACCGCACTATGCGAAGGACGAGACCGGGCAGCTGATGCACGCGATCGACCGCATGCGCGAGGCCTTGCGGCAGACGGTGCAGGAAGTGCGGCGCTCGGTGGACAGTATTTCCACCGCCAGTGCCCAGATCGCCACCGGCAACCAGGACCTGAGCGCCCGCACCGAACAGACCGCTTCCAACCTGGAGGAGACGGCCTCCGCGATGGAGCAGCTCACCAGCACGGTGCGCAACAGCGCCGACGCGGCCGCGCAGGCCAACCAGCTGGCGGCGTCGGCCGCCTCGGTGGCCGAGCGCGGCGGCACGGTGGTGGGCGAGGTGGTGGCGACGATGAACGAGATCCACCAGTCGAGTCAGAAGATCGCCGACATCATTGGCGTGATCGACGGCATTGCCTTCCAGACCAACATCCTGGCGCTGAACGCGGCGGTGGAGGCGGCCCGCGCCGGTGAACAAGGCCGCGGCTTCGCCGTGGTGGCCGGCGAGGTGCGCAGCCTAGCGCAGCGCTCCGCCGAGGCCGCGCGCGAGATCAAGACCTTGATCCACGCCAGCGTGGAGCGGGTGGAGACTGGTTCACGTCTGGTCGGCGATGCGGGCAGCACCATGTCCGAGATCGTCAGCAGCGTCCAGCGGGTCACCGACATCATGGGCGAGATCAGCTCGGCCAGCCGTGAGCAGAGCCAGGGGATTGGCCAGGTCAACGTGGCCGTCACCGACCTGGACCGGATGACCCAGCAGAACGCTGCGCTGGTGGAGCAATCCACCGCCGCCGCCGAGAGCCTGAAGGACCAGGCCGGCCGCCTGAGCGGTGTGGTGTCGGCCTTCAGGCTGGGCGCCTGAGGCCCGGCCTCACTTGACCCAGTTGTTGAGCTGGATGATGGGCAGCAGCACGGCCAGCACAATCAGCATCACCACGCCGCCCATGCCGACGATGAGCAGCGGCTCCAGCAGCGTGGCCAGGGCCATCGCACGGCGCTGCACCTCGCCGCCCAGCTGGCGCGCGGCGCGCTCGAGCATCACCGGCAGCTGGCCGGTCTGCTCGCCCAGGCGCGCGAACATGGCCAGCAGGCCGGGGAAGCGCTTCTTGCCGGCCAGCGCCGAGGCCAGCGGTGCGCCTTCGCGCACCTGCACCAGCGCGTCCAACGCGTCGGCCCGCATGGCGTGGTTGCCCAGGGTCTCGGCGGCGGCCTGCAAGGCCTTCAGGATGGGCACCCCGGCACCGGCCAGCATCGCCAGCGTGCCGGCGAAGCGGGCCGCGTTGTAGCCGCGCGAGAGCCGGCCCACCAGCGGCACCTGCAGCAGTCCGGCGTCGAAGCGGGCGCGGAAGTCCGGGTTGCGCA
>JAYSCA010000053.1:0-10121 GCA_041915165.1 Ideonella sp. | reverse complement strand
GCTTCGGCCGTGGGGCGGGGCATCGTGGCCCGCCGCGGGGGCTGACTCAGCTGTGGCTGTGGATCAACTCCCGCACGCGGGGGTAGATCTGCCGCTGCCAGCGGCTGCCGCTGAAGACGCCGTAGTGGCCCACGCCCAGTTGGACGTGGTGGGTCTTCATGTAAGGGCGGATGCCGGGGCACAGGTCATGGGCCGCCACTGTCTGCCCGACGGCGCAGATGTCGTCGCGTTCACCTTCCACCGTGAACAAGGCGGTCTTGCGGATGGCGGCGGTGTCCACCTTCTCGCCATGCACAACCAGTTCCCCCCGGGCCAGATCCCAGGTCTGGAACACCTTGGCCACCGTTTCCAGGTAGAACTCGGCCGGCAGGTCGTTGACGGCAAAGTACTCGTCGTAGAAGCGGCGGGTGACCTCGGCCTTGCTGTCCTCGCCGGCCATCTGGGCCTTGTACAGGTCGACGAAGGCCTGACGGTGCCGATCCGGGTTCATGCTCATGAAGGCGGTGAGCTGCAGGAAGCCGGGGTAGACCCGGCGCATGGCCCCGGGGTAGCGCAGCGGCACGCGCGAGATGAGGTTCTGCTCGAACCATTCGATGGGCTTCGAGGTGGCCAGTTCGTTGACCTGGGTCGGGTTGATGCGCGTGTCGATCGGGCCGGCCATCAGCGTCATGCTGCGCGGCTGCGCCGGGTCGTTGCGCTGGGCCATCAGGGCCACGGCGGCCAGCGTGGGCACGCAGGGTTGGCAGACGGCCAGCAGATGGGTGTCGGGACCGAGGAACTGGATGAAGTCGATCACCTGTTCGACGTACTCGTCCAGGCCGAAGCGGCCGGCCCGCAGCGGCACGTCGCGGGCGTTGTGCCAGTCGGTGATGTAGACATCGTGGTCCTGCAGCAGGGTGCGCACCGTGTCCACCAGCAGGGTGGCGAAATGGCCGGACAGCGGCGCCACCACCAGCACCCGGGGCAGCGGGGCCTGCCCCCGTGCATCCAGGTCATCGCGGCGGAAATGCACCAGGCTGGCAAAGGGGCGGCGCAGCACCGTGCGTTCATGCACAGGAATGGCTTGTTCTGACTCACCCTGGGGCACGCTGACCTGGCGGATGCCGAAATCCGGCCGCCGGTGCGACAGGCGCAGGCGGGAAAACACCTCCAGCGCCGCGCCCCAGGAGCGCCACAGCGGTGGCAGCCCGAGTTGGCGGTCCCAGCCGTCCAGCCAATCCGAGGTCCAACGGGCACCGGTCTGCAGCGGGGTCAGCCAGTCGCTCTGCATCTGGTAGCCGCTGTAGAGCCAGCCGTGCGGGGAGGGCAGGGCAGAGGTCTTCATGAGGCGGCTCAGGCAAGTTGCGGGCCATCCGAACGGGCCGGTGGACCGGCCCGACACGGGCACAGCACTTGCACTACGGCCTCCACCGAGGAGACACCGGATGTCCAAGACCACCCTGACGCTGAGCAGCAAGAACTACTCGTCCTGGTCCCTGCGGGGCTGGCTGCTCGCCCGGTTCGCCGGCCTGCCTTTCGAAGAGGTGATGGTGCCGGCCGACGACCCGAATGCGAAGGCCGAGATGCTGCTGCTGGCGCCCAGCATCCTGGTGCCTTGCCTGCAGCACAACGGCATCCGGGTGTGGGACACGCTGGCCATTGCCGAGTACCTGCACGAGGTCAAGCCCAAGGCGGGGCTGTTGCCCGCCGACCGGGCCGCCCGCGCGCACTGCCGCGCCATCTGCGGCGAGATGCATTCCGGCTTCGTCTCGCTGCGCTCGGCCCTGCCGATGAACCTGAAGGGACACTTCCCGGGCTTCAAGGTCTGGAGCCGGGCCCAAGCCGACATCCAGCATGTGCTGGAGATCTGGCGCAGTTGCCTGGACACCTATGGCGGCCCCTGGCTGTTTGGCGCAGACCGCGGCATGGCCGATGCGATGTACGCCCCGGTGGTGACCCGCCTGAAGACCTACGACGTCCGGGTCGAGGACCCCGCGTGTGCCGCCTACTGTGAGCGGGTGCTGGCCATGCCCGAACTGCAGGAATGGACGGCGGCAGCCCAGCAGGAGCCCGACGAGATCGACGAGCTCGAAGCGGAGTTCTGAGCGCGGTTCAGCCGCGCCGGGCGGCCAGCAGCACCACCCCGGCCAGCACCACGCCGACGGCCATCCATTCGAAGGACGACACGGTCTCGCCGGCCACGGCGACGCCCAGCAGCATCGCGATCACCGGGTTGACGAAGGTATAGCTGGAGGCCAGGCCGGCCGGCGCCTGGGCCAGCAGCACCATGTAGGCATTGAAGGCAATCAGCGAGCCGAAGACCACCAGATAGGCCCAGGCGGCCAGGGCCACCGGTTGCGGGGGCCAGTGCGGCGCCTCGCCGGCCCAGGCGGACAGGCCAAGCAGCACCACGCCGCCACACAGCATCTCGCTGGCAAAGCCGGTGGCCCCGGGGGCCAGCGGCAGGCGGAACTGGCTGAGCACGCTGCCGATCGACCAGGTCACGCAGGCCACGGTGATGGCCAGCAGCCCGCGCGGCGAGGCCTGGAAGCCCGCCCCCTGGGTGAGCATCAGCACACCGACCAGCCCCACGCAGATGCCGGCCAACTCCAGCCGACCCGGGCGCACGCCGAAGGCCAGGTTGGCCAGCGCAATCATCATCGGCACCACCGCGATGAAGGCCACGACCAGGCCCGAGCCCACGGTCTCTTCGGCCACGGCGGTGCCACCCATGCCACCGCCCAGCATCAGGCTGCCGACGATCAGCGCGTGGCGCCATTCGCGCCCGGTGGGCCAGGGCTGACCCCGCCAGCGCGTCCAGACCATCAGCAGGGCGCCGGCGGCGATGAAGCGCGTGCCCATCTGGAAGAAGGGCGGGAAGCTGATCAGGGCGTACTTGATCACCAGGTAGGTGGAGCCCCAGACCAGCCAGGTGGCGGCCAGACAGGCCAGGATGAGCGGGCTCAGGCGGGACGGGCCCGCCGTGTTGGGAAGGGAAACTGCAGACATGGGGCGGCATGTTACGGGCCCTGGCGTGCTAGGCTGGCAAGCCGGGGCGACGGACGGCCGCGCAGGGCGGACCGAACCGGTTGCGGCCCACCCTGAGGAGACTTTCTTGAGCACCCCGACCGACTTTTCCACCTGCGATCTCTGCGATGCCCACAAGGGCGACAGCGATGGCCAGTTCCGCGTGCTGCCGCCGCTGTTCCGGGACTTCGGTGGCCTGACCCGCTTTGCCGGCCCGGTCAGCACCGTGCAATGCCTGGACGACAACTCGCGGGTGCGCGAGGCGGTCAATTCGCCGGGCCAGGGGCGGGTGCTGGTGGTGGACGGGGGCGGTTCGCTGCGCCGCGCGCTGGTGGGCGGCAACCTGGGCCAGGCGGCCCAGGACAACGGCTGGGCGGGCGTGCTGGTCCACGGGGCTGTGCGCGACGCCGCCGAGTTGCGGGCTTGCCAAGTGGGCATCCGGGCCCTGGCACTGATGCCGCTGCCGACCGACCGGCGAGACCAGGGGCTGCGGGACGTGCCGGTGCAGATCGACGGCATCTGGGTCCGCCCCGGGGACTGGCTCTATGCCGACGAGGACGGCATTGTCGTGATGGCGCAACCGGCCTGAACGACAACGGCCTGGGCGCGTTGCGCACCAGGCCGTCCATGGAACTGGTCGGGGTGAAAGGATTCGAACCTTCGACCCTCTGCTCCCAAAGCAGATGCGCTACCAGACTGCGCTACACCCCGACGAAGGCCGCGATTGTAGCGTGGAGAAGCGCGTGGGCGGGGTTTCCGGCGCCGGGGTGTCGTCGTCGGCATCGGCGGCTGCGTTGAAGCAGCAACGAAAGGGGCCTTTTCATGCGCACGTCCGTGGACATTGCCTTGGCCGCCCATCGCTTCGGCCTGGGGGAAGCCAACCTGTCGGTGGTGGGATCCGACCCTCGGCGCTGGCTGATGGCGCAGCTGGGCCCGGCCGATCCGCCGCCGGTAGAGGGCTTGGCGGACACGCCGACCGTGCTGGCGCTGGCCGAGCAGCGCGCCCAGGCCGTGGCACAGCGCAAGGCGGCCCGGGGCCAGGCGCGCGAGGAGGCGCTGGCCCGGGAGGCCGAGGCGGCCGCCCAGGCGGTGCGACAGCAGCAGCGGCAGCTGCAGGACACCAACCTGCGTGCCGGCTTGGCGGCCGGCGCCCAGAGTCGCAGGCCCTGGGTGGAACGGCTGGTGATGTTCTGGGCCAACCATTTCACCGTGTCGGAGGCCTCAGGCAAGCTGTTTGGGCTGGCCGGGACGTTCGAGCGGGAAGCGATCCGCCCGCACCTGGCCGGCTCCTTCCAGGAGCTGCTGCGGGCCACCACGCTGCACCCGGCCATGCTGCGCTACCTGGACAATCAGCGCTCGGTGGGCCCGGGCTCATTGGCCGCACAGCGGCATGCCGACCGTCACCTGGGCTTGAACGAGAACCTGGCGCGCGAGGTGCTGGAACTGCACACGCTGGGGGCCGAGGTCAGCCGCACGCCTGAACCGGCCGGTGCCGGCTACAGCCAGGCCGATGTGACGGCCTTTGCCCAGGTGCTGACCGGTTGGACCAGCGGTCCGGAGGGCCCCCAGGGCGTGACCCGCTTCGAACCCAAGCGCCATCAACCGGGCCCCAAGACCTTGCTGGGGCACACCTACCCGGAGGGGCCGCAGGCCCTGGACCGGGTGCTGCAGGACCTGGCGCTGCACCCGGCCACGGCGCGGCATCTGGCCCTGAAGCTGGCGCGGCATGTGGTGGCCGACGACCCGCCGGCGGTGCTGGTGGAGCGGCTGCAGCGCGCCTACCTGGACAGCCAGGGGCAGCTGATGGCCTTGTACCAGGCGCTGGTCGAAGCGCCGCAGGCCTGGACCCTGCCACAACGCAAGCTGAAGACGCCGCAGGAGCATGCCTTGTCCTGCGCCCGTCTGCTGGGCCTGGGGGCCCGCTGGCTGCTGCCGGCTCCCGATGGCGGCATCGGCAGCATGGGGCAGGCGCTCCAGCGGGCCTCTTCGCCGGCGGGCTGGCCCGATCGTGCCGAGGATTGGTTGGCACCGGACGGGGTGTGGAAGCGCATCGAGTGGACCCAGCGGCTGGCCGAACGTTTCGGCGCCGGGTTGGATGCCCGCGCGCTGGCCGAGATGTCGCTGGGGCCGCTGCTGAGCGCGCCCACCCGCACCCAGATCGAACGCGCGGCGGACGGCACCCAGGCGCTGGTGCTGCTGATGATGTCGCCGGAATTCCAGCGCCGCTGACCCCTCGGAGGTCTCTCATGGCTGAACTTGTGTGGAATCGCCGTCGTTGGCTGGGTTGGCTGTCCGGCACGGCCACGGGGTTGGGCAGCCGCCTGGTGCTGGCCGGCCAAGGGCAGGCGGGGGGCGGGCGGGTGGTGTTCGTGATCCTGCGCGGTGGTCTGGACGGCCTGTTCGCCGTGCCCGCGCCGGGCGACCCGGCCTTTGCCACCGCACGGGACCGCTTCACCGAGCTGGCGGGCGCGGCGCTGCCGCTGGACCGCACCTTCGGCCTGCACCCGGCGCTGGCCCAGATGCACGCCGCCTACGGACGGGGCGAACTGTTGGTGGTGCACGCGGTCGGCTTGCCCTACCACGAGCGCTCCCATTTCGATGCGCAGCAGGTGCTGGAATCCGGTGGCGAGCAGCCCGGCCAGCTGCGCGACGGCTGGTTGGGCCGGGCCCTGGCCCTCACGCACCAGAACGGCCTGGCCTTGAGCACGGCGGTGCCGCTGGTGCTGCGCGGCTGGCGCGGGGTGGACACCTGGGCACCGTCCTATCTGCCCTTGCCCAGCGACGACCTGCTGGGGCGGCTGCAACGGCTGTATGCGGACGATGCCGCGCTGGCGCACGCGCTGGCGCGGGCGCGGGGTGTCCAGGCCGAGGTGGCGGCAGCCGCCATGCCCGAGGCCATGGCGCCACCCCCGTCAGCGGCCAGCGGGGCGATGCCACCCGGTCGGCCGCGACTGGCCGCCGGCAGCTTTGTGGCCCTGAGCCAGCGCGCCGGAGCGCTGCTGGCGCAAGCGGACGGGCCGCAGGCCGCAGTACTCGACCTGCCGGGCTGGGACAGCCATGTGGACGAGGCGGGTGAGCACGCGCCGCTGACCCAGCGCCTGCACGAGCTGGACCAGGGGCTGGCGGCCTTGCGCACGGCGCTGACGGCCCCGGCTGCGGGCGATGCCTGGCAGCGCACGGTCGTGGTGGTGGCCACCGAGTTCGGGCGCACCGTCGAGATCAACGGCACCCGCGGCACCGACCACGGCACCGGGGGCGCCGCCTGGGTGCTGGGCGGCCGGGTGCGGGGCGGTCAGGTGCTGAGCGACTGGCCGGGGCTGGCCCCGGCGAACCGCTTCGAAGGCCGTGACCTGCGGATCACCACCGATCTGCGGGCCGTGCTCAAGAGCGTGCTGGGGCCGCAGCTGGGGCTGAGTGAACGGGTGCTGTCCGAACAGGTGTTTCCCGGCAGCGCCGGGCTCAGGCCCGTGCCCCTGTGGCGCGCCTGAGCGCGCCTGCGGCCATCAGAACAGATGGCCCACGTTGAACAGCGTGAGCAGGCCCAGCACCAGGAAGATCAGCGCAGCGATGCCATGCACCAGCGTCATCGACAGCTTCTTGGCCAGCTTGTCGCCCAGGAACACGGCCGGCACGTCGGCCAGCATCATGCCCAGCGTGGTGCCGGCCACCACCGGCAGCAGGTGCTCATAGCGGGCGGCCAGGGCCACCGTGGCGATCTGGGTCTTGTCGCCCATCTCGGCCAGGAAGAAGGCCAGCACCGTGGTGCCGAACACGCCAAAACGCTGATGACCTTCGGCCGCTTCGTCGTCGGCCTTGTCGGGCACCAGCATCCAGCCGGCCATGGCGATGAAGCCCAGGCCGATGACCCAGCGCAGCACCTGTGGGCCCATCAGCGCGGCCAGCCAGGTCCCGACCGCGCCGGCAGCGGCGTGGTTGAGCACGGTGGCGGTGAGGATGCCCAGGATGATGGGCACGGGGCGCTTGAACTTGGCGGCCAGCAGAAAGGCCAGCAGCTGGGTCTTGTCGCCCATTTCACCCAGGGTGACAACCCCGGTCGAGATCAGGAAGGCTTCCATGAGAGGTCCAGGGGCCGGTGAGAAAACCAGAGACCACGCACCATCCCCGGCCCTTGTCGGAGGTCACGTGGTCAAAGGTCTTGCCAGGCGGTTGGGCTGTCGGCGCCATGGCCTCACGGCCAAGTGTGTTGACGGCGACCCCTGCAGTGGATGCAGGGCGGCTACTCCCCAATGACGAGCCGCGACTATAGCCGATGCCGACGCGCCAGGGGCGGTTGGCCTGCCCGGAGGGACTCGAACCCTTATATGAGGTCAAAATCTGCTCGTTTACAGCGTGTGAGTGAGTAAATTCCTGGGTAGATGGCGCCTCTTCACAGCATGCAACCAGTTGCGCATTTCGCCAGGGAGCCTCTTTGCGGGTGTCTGGCCGGTCGGTGGAGGCTGAGTTCTTGGACTCCGTCGATTTGAACAGAGTGTCGACAAGGGTCCCCGCTGTTAGCCCACCTGCGCCAAGCTCAGTCCAGACCTCGCGTGCCTTCGTCGACGTTTCCCGGAAGTTCGGCGAGACATCCGTCAGCTTCAGGTATCCCCTACCCACGCGTTCACCAGCCTACGAGCGACGCCTTCCTCGCTCCCGAAGTCGCTGGGAGGCCATGGCGCAAGTCGCTGCCAGCCGCACTGTCTTGCCTGCGTCCGCACTACCCAGTTTGAACAATCCGTATGCAGCCAAGGAAAGCCAACCGGCGGGTCCAAGGACGACGCTTAGTAGCGACGAAGCAAGCGTATACGCGCCGAACCCCAGCGTCCCGAGGGAGAGGGCACTGAGCACCGTCGACATCAGCGTGTACGTCGCGAACCCACCCAGGTTACCGACGACCAGTAGGGCCGCAGATGTGGACAGACCGGATAGGCTCTTGCCTTCCGGCGACTTCGCGAGTTCGGCCAGCTTGGCGTCTACTGCCGCGCGTTGTTCCGGCGTGGCTCGCTCGTACGCGACGACCATCAACTTGGCCAGAAGTTTTCGCTCGAGCTCGTTGACATAGGCGTCCACCAGCTGCAGCCTGACGTCCGGCTGAACTTGCTTCGCCTTTTCATCAGAGAGCCTGTCCAACTCGGCCAGACACAGGCCACCGTGTAGTGACGAGTACCGGGATTTGACTTCCTCAACCTTGAGGTGCTCGGCTGCATCAAACAGGAGTTCGGCGTAGGCAACCCCGGTTCCGCCTCGAAGCTTGTTCATGAGGGAGTGTCCAGCCGCAGCGCAAATCTCAGCCTGCAGCTCGGTGGGGCTCAATGCCTTGGAGGCCCCGTCATGCAACGCCTTGGTCAGAGCGTCCCGCTCCTCCTGTTCAGCACGAATCAGGACTTCGATGAGCATCGCGCTGGAAAGATACTTGTCTGCGGCCATGAACTACCTGCAGTCCGAAGGGGAAATCTGAAGTTGCCCGCCAACTCCGCCGTCGTTGCCGATGTAAACGTACCGGAAACTGACCCCCTCTCTCAGCATCCTGCCGGTGTCGGCCTCCTGGCAAATGCGGGGGAAGATGTATGGCCGCTGTGTGGCCTCCAGTCGCTTCTCTCGAAGTTGCGCAGCGCTCAGACCAAGATGGGTGTAGCGGTAGACAATCGACGAGCCGCTGACCTCAATCTTCTCCTGTCGCAGCTGATTGGCGACCATGGTTGGCAGGTTGCGGTTCTGCCGCTCGACAACGTCGTTCATCCGGCGCTGGTCGACCGCCCAGACTTGGGTGATGCTGCAGGCAAAGAGCGCAACTACGGCTGACCTCGCCGGCAAACCGATACCACTGAGTCCAGACTTCGCTGTTGTCGTCATTTCGTTCTCCCTCCGGCTCTCCTGATGGCCGCGTTTTGCGACTGTGAATGCACAGGATAGTCGAGTCAGGGATAAAGCTCCCTCGGTTTGGGACGCATCCGCCATGAGGCGAAAAGCGAAACGGCCATGAGTGCCATCGGACCAGTCAGCCGCCGACCTCGTCTGTCTCGTGGGATAGAACTTTGCGAAGTATCAGGTCAAGCGCGACCTGCCGAGACTGCGCTCGCGGCACCCCCTCGACGGCCGCCCTTGCCGCAGCTTCGTCCCCGACCAGCAGTACCTGCCGCTGCGCGCGTGTGACCGCTGTGTAGACCAGGGTCCGGTCCAGCAGACGGTGGCCCGTCAGCGGAACGATGACGCGCGGCCACTGAGAGCCCTGCGCCTTGTGCACGGTGATGGCGTAGCCCAGTTCCAGGTCGTCGAGCATCTCTTCGACGATAGGTCGGCGCACGCCGTCGTCCCAATCCACCCAGGCGAGCGCCAAGCCGGTCGCTTCACCGTCCTCGTTGGTCAGCGTGCGCGGCTCATCGTCGACTTGGACGACCACACCGAGCGAGCCGTTCTGCAGACCACGGTCCCAGAGATTGCGCGTGCACAGCACCGGGTCGCCAAGGTGGAGGCCGACGCGAGCGTACGCCTCATGCTGCTCGTCCCAGACCTGTACAGCCTTGGCATCGGCCGTGAGTACCGCCTGGCACAGGGCGTTGAGGCCCTTGGTGCCGTCGACGCCATTGCGCCGCGCGCACAGCACCTGGGTGGTCTCCGGGTCCTGCTTGTACAGGTGCAGGACAGTCTCGGGGATGGACGCATGCCTGGGGCAAGCAATGAACGCAATTGCGGCCTCTGCGTCGGAGGGGAGTTCCGGCCAGCGCCCATCGCGGATTGAAGCGGCTGCGGCGGCGATGGCGCCGCCGTAGCGCTTCACCACGGTGAGCTGCGCCTCAGGCACCTGAGGCACCTGCACGAGCGCGTGGAGCACCAACCCAGGCCCGACCGGCATCAGCTGCGCGGGGTCGCCCACCAGCACGAGGCGAGGCGCCGGTCCGAGCAGTTCGCACAGCCGGCTCATCGTGATGATGTCGACCATGCTGGCCTCGTCGACGACGACCACGGTACGTTCGTCGAAGCTGCCCTCCTTCTGTCACCGACCGCCGTAATAGAGCCACCGATGTTCGGCATATTGGAGCCACAAACAGGTGGGTAAACGGGCGTCCCGAGGGGGTTACGCCGGGTTGGATTTTGCAGCCTTTTGGGGGCTGGATTTG